>JAVBUZ010000221.1:0-12092 GCA_031554725.1 Lachnospiraceae bacterium
TTTCTCATTCTGTGTAAAATTCATAGTGAAACCTCCGTTTGATTTTGGTGTTTTTCATCCGTCCAAGATGATACCTTAATCTTACTGCGAGGTTTCTTTTTATTCAATTGGCGTTATTTCCGAATTACAGGAATGCTCCTATAATTTGTTTTTTACAACACAAAAGCAGGTGTCATACACATGACACCTGCTCAAAGTAAAACATCTTAGTTACTTATACTTCGAAACATAATGCATATGAATGATTGATTATACTTATACATGCAGACTTATAGCAGCAACACATCATACACATTTTTTCAAATCTACCAACTAATTTCTTCATTGCATTATCTCCTTTCTTTTTCCTAGTAAACTAATATGTTTTGTATGATATGGATTATATTACCTTTTATTTCCCATGTCAATAGGTTTTTTTAATTATATTTCTTTTTTTTAGTTGTATTTCTTTTTAAAACTGCATATAATAAAAGTAGGGGTTTCCCTACTTATCCAACTTTAAAATTAAGGAGGTATATATCTATGTTAGCAACGACCTTTGTTGACAATGCCAAAGTAATGGCAAAAGGGCAGGTTACTATTCCCAAAGATGTACGTGAAGTACTTGGTGTATCAAGCGGAGACAGAATATCTTTTATTGTAGAGGGTAAAAATGTAAAGATTGTCAACTCTGCTATTTATGCCATGCAAGTGCTTCAAGCTGAAATGGATGGTGAAGCTAAACGCACTGGTTTAACTTCTGATGATGATGTTATTGCTTTGGTTAAAGAACTAAGAAATGAGGATAATACATGAGAATTTTAATTGATACAAATGTACTCATTTCTGCTGCTCTAAACTCTAGCGGCATTCCATTTCATGCATATATTAAAGCTACTTCTTATCCAAATCATGGTTTAATTTGTGAACAAAATGTAGATGAAATGAAACGAATTTTCCATAAAAAATTTCCAGCTTACATGAACTCATTAAATCGTTTCCTTTCTACTGCATTACTAACGCTTGAACTTGTACCAATACCTTCAGAGACTCTTGATGCTGAAGCTCTTATACGAGATATAAATGACCGCCCTATTTTAAGGGCCGCAATTATGGCTAACGCCGATATTATTCTCACTGGCGACAAGGATTTCCTTGAATCTTGTATTCGAGCCCCAGCAATCATGAGTCCATCCACATTTATAAATGAATACAATTCTTTCCATTCATAAGCTATCTATTATTCTTAAATTTTATGCCTTCTAAATATTTTCCAACCCAGCTACCATTAAACTTAAAATACATAGACATTACATTCTCAAGCAAATTTCATATTAGAACTGCACTGGATCAACCTCAGGTGTCAGTGGTTCCATTTTATATTCTGGAAATTGATCTAATAGCTGCTCTAGGCAAGCTGCTGTAGCAGATACCGTATCATGGGCCAGCATAACTACTTTTTTCCTTCCCCGTGTGCTCTCCTTAGCATGCTTTAACAGTTTTTCTGGTTCTGGTTTTTTCACTGCATCCTCTAGCTCTGCATTCCAGTCAAAATAAACAAATCCTCTATCTTCCATTTCTTTTATAATGTCCTCATATACTTTTTTGTTGTAGGCATTAATGCTTCCCCCTGGAAAACGAAATAGCCAAGCTTCCACCCCTGTCACTTCATAAACGATTCTTCTAGCTTCTTCAAAATCTGCCACATAGCTATCCACATCTGCATATATTTCACGATACTCGTGGCTGTTACAATGTATACCAATGGTGTGCCCCTCCTCTACAATACGTTTTGCAATTTCTGGATACTTAAGAACATTTTCGCCAACCACAAAAAAAGTAGCTTTCATGCTTCTCTCCTTCAATATGTCTAGTATTGCAACCGTATTTTCCTTTGATGGACCATCATCAAAGGTTAGATACATGGTCTTTGGATAAAAATATAGTTCAATACCTTGGGCAATGCCTTCCGCAAGCTTCTCTTGATATTCTAACGTGAGCAAAAGCTCCCGCTCTGCTTTGTTAGATATGAACCCTGTTTCGATTAAACAAGCTGGCGTGGAAGTTTCCCTAAGTACATAAAGTTCTGCACTTTCACGTAGTTCACGATCCTTGGCGTCAGCTACTCCTAGTGTCTGCTGATGAACTAAACTTGCTAATCTCTTACTATTTCCAGATGAATCCTGACAGTACCAGGTTTCTATTCCTTGAGGCTCCTTTGACTCTAAGCAGGCATTTTGGTGGATACTGATAAAAATATCTGCCTTAGCTCCTTCTGCCATTTGTACCCTCTCTTCAAGTGTCACGCTACTATCCTGTTCTCTAGTCATCGCAACCTCAAATCCCATTTCCATTAGGCGTTCCTTAAGCATAACTGCAATGCTCAAATTTATTTCTTTTTCCAAAATTGCTTCTCTACTACAGCCCTCGTCTGTTCCGCCATGCCCCGGGTCGATAACAATTTTGGGTGCCTTAGGACCTTCCTCTATTTCTTCTATGTATGAATCGCCGCCAGACACTATGTCCTCTCGTATTGTCATTTCTGGTTCGGGTATTTCTGATTGAAACCCCGACTGATTTTGTATTTCTTCTACCCCTTGTACCCCAAACTCAAATCCCATGATGAAGAATAGTCCTAGTCCCTCTAAACCAAGGATTGCAGCCAATATTAAGCTACGTAAGAAAAAGTTTCTCTTACTCCTTCTTACCTGTGGATAACATCTTACCAATTTCACCGCCCTATGGCGTCTTGCCATTATTGCTCTTCTTCTAAAATTACCTTGTCCTATCGTTAAGCTTCCGTACATAATATTGCCCCTTTTCTCCAGACGCTAAAAAGCTCCTGTGTTACTGTTTAATATCAGTCTACACAGGAGCTACATCAAAATATCATATTTTTCACGTCATAAAGGCATATTATTCACATCAAAAATCCATATTTTTTACATCAAAATTGCATCACACCTTTTTAATCATTTTACTACTTGGAAATCTTTAAAAATAGTTCATTTATGCCTTCATAAAAGCCAATTGTTACAATGGTATATCCGCCCTCCATACCTGCGAAACGATACTTTTTAAAATGGGGGGTAGTCTCCGCAAGGGGATTCACTGGTTCATAAGCTTCCCATGCTTCTAATCCCATATATTCGCTCCATTTTTCAATAATCTCATCTGGATTTATATCCTCCCAAGTCATTTCCGTGCGAACATAAAATCCATACAATTTACCTGTGTCAGCATCAATATAAGCATCTAATAGTTTATTTTCTTTCTTGGCATTTTGTGTTCCTGTAGAAAGCTCCACCTTCCATACCAGTACATTATTTCTCGGTTGAGGCACATCAATTGCCGAGTAGAGCACCGCACTGTGGGTCGATGTCTTGGTATCTTTGATTGTCTTTGGTAGAATACCTAATTCCTTAAGTGTCTTCAGCTCTTGATTACATGCCGCAAAAATCTCTTCATCTGTTATTTCTCTGCCCGTTCCATCCTTATGGCTGACAACAAAAGCATAGGTACCCGTGAGCTCTTGATATTCCATATCATTGGAATTCATTCTGGTCATGGCACTAAGCTCGCTTTCTGGTAGTATCTGATTACTAAGGCACTTAGACAATAGATATAGCTTCTCATTACTGCTCATAGAATAACGATATCCTTCTGTCCCCATCTCCATTGACTCCACAGTAATTTGATCTAAAATTCTACCATCCTTGTACTGTGCCAGCTTCTCTGGTCCCCATACTGCTAACGCCATAATTAAGCATGCCACTAGCATAAAAATAAAATTCATTTTATTCTTTTTCACAAGGAACCTCCTTATCTGGAAGGACAAACTGGATACAGGTTCCTTTGCCTACCATACTTTCTATTGTTAATTCGCTTTGATGTAAATATAGGATTTCTGCACATAACGCCAGTCCTAATCCAGCGCCATTTCGACTACGCGAACGAGATTTATCCACCATATAAAAGGCCTGCGTTACCTTTTTCAAATCTTCTTCTGGAATTCCAGTTCCATGATCCCTTACTTCAAATTGGTAACCAGTATCTAATACTCTTCCATAAACCTCAATTGTATTTCCAGGTTCAGAAGCCTTACACGCATTGTCAATTAGATTTAGTAAGACAGATTTTAATAGGTCTATTTCTGCTTTTACTTTACCCTGTTCAAAAGAAAATATAAATTTCATTTCTACATTTTCTCTGTACATATCTTCTAAATAATGAAAGATAGCTTCTGCCTCCACTTGTTGTAGCTTAATACTCTCCTGCTTGGTAACAATAATGTCTAACAAGCGAAAGGACATGGCCTCCAAACGTTTTCCTTCTGTGTAAATGTAATTGGAAGATAAAAAATGCTTTTCTTCATCTAGCTTACGAGAACGAAGCAAATCTGCATATCCTATAATTGCCGTTAAAGGTGTTTTAAGCTCATGCGCAAAGGCGGCAATAAATTCCTCTCTTGCCTGAATCTCGTCCTTTAGCTGGTCTATATTTACCTCCAGTGCCTTGGCCATTTGATTGAAATCCGTGGTTAAGGCTCCTAGCTCATCATTGCTTACCCTTTTTGCACGGTAACCGTAATCACCCTCTGCCATTTTACCGGTAGCCTTACCCAATAATCGGATTGGTCTGGTCAACCAGCTTGCCAAAAAGAACATAACCACTGCACTACAAAAAAGCATCACTAAGGTTACCTTTCGGTACATCGAAAATCCCAGTGTTCTTTCTTCAAATACCTCTGTTACATCCTTCATTGTTTCTAAATATAAGGTTCTATTTAATGCACTTACCTGAATTCCTGTCTGAATATAATAATGTTCCTGCCTTTGTATCACTCGGTAGCTTCGGGTGTCTTGTTCAATCTCTTGCAGCAATAGCTCATCCTCAGCAAAGCCATCGCTAACATAGATAATGCCACCCTCTTCATTTGACAAACGAAGTAAGCGCCCCGTGTCCTGTCCACTAATTTCTAGCTTGGAGCCGATTTGTTCTACAACGGTATCTTGCAATATGTCATATTTGGATGGTACATTAAGAGCCGCCGTTTCAAAAGCAAATTGGAGAATATAACTATCATCCATAGCCTGCTTAATTTCTCTTTCTAGTGCTGTCTCAAATACAAAGTTTACAAAAAAGTAGCCACTTATCCCAAATGCCGCCGCCATAATAATAACCGTACATAGTAAGATTTTATATGAAAATTTCATGTAATTCCTTTCCGCTTAAATTGTGCACTAATCTTCTATTTCCAAGCGATAACCTATCTTATATACTGCTACTAGATTATCTTCCCAGCCCATTTTCCTACGAAGTCTTTGTACATGTAGGTCAAGGGTTCGGCTATCTGCAAAGTATTCGTCTCCCCACACTTTTTCATATAACCTCTCTCTAAAAAGAGCTATATTTTTATTTCGCATGAATAATACCAATAGCCCATATTCTTTATTCGTTAGCACCACAGGCTTTCCCTCTCTTGTTGCCGTTCTTGCTTCCGTGTCTACCACTATTTGACCTGCCTGCAATAAACGCTGGGCTTTATTATATCTTCGAAGCACCACCTCGACTCTGGCGATTAGCTCCACCACATCAAACGGCTTTACTAAATAGTCCTCCGCACCAAGCTTTAACCCCTTTACGCGATCTCTTACCTCATGCTTTGCCGTAATAAAGATAACAGGAATCTTAAGAGGTCTTATATACTCCATAATATCGTAGCCATCTGCTCCTGGCAGCATGACATCTAGTAATATGAGGTCATATTGTTCTTGTTCAATTAAATCTATCGCCTCAAGTCCATCCTGTACCGACTTGCATTGATATCCCGCATCGGTCAAATTTATATCAATTAAATCACAAATTGGTTTTTCATCATCTACTATTAGTATCCTAATCATTTTCTTTTTGCCACCCCCAATATTCCCTTATCTTTTCTACTAACCCCTCCAAGGTATCTTCATCTGTGGATTTATATATCTTTCGAAACTCCTTATCCACTGAAAAACCCGAGGTGCGCTGGTAATAGATTGAATAATCACTTTCCACTACAGACTTTCCCTCTGCATCCTCATAGCTATATCTGGCAAGTACCACCAAATCCTTCATGCCATCTCCATCCATGTCTTTGCCTGTCATCCCCTTTAAAGAGTACAGGCTATCATAATCCCCCATAGGTTGGAAACTCCATACAATATATCCCTGCTCATTTACAAGATAAATCATGAAAACATTATAGCCTGCTATCTGTATATACCCCGGCACCACCTGAAGCTTTCCTTGCTTCTCGAAATTGCGCCAATAACATTGCTCATCAATAATGTGAAAATTGTGGTCTGTCAGTTCCTTAAGTGTGGTAGCTGTATAGAGCACTTCCGTGGATATACCATCCCTAACATAAGAGACAATAAAGTTTATACTCTTATTCATGCTAAAGCGATTGATTTTTTCTGATATTCGCCAATCGCGATAAAAGGATTTGTCTTTTTGAAATAGCACATCCCCCACCTTATATAAATTGCCTGCATAATTGCCTTTACAGTTTTTGCAGTTCGTAATCAAAATAATATCTGTTAATCCATCTTCATTTACATCCTGAAATGAAACTGCTGCAATTCCTTCCGTTGGCTGCTTCATTTCTCCTAAACATGCATTATTGGTCTCTAGCTGATTTGTTTTATAGAAAATATTTCCATCTTTGTCCGCCAAAAAAATAGCCATACGTCCATATTTCATGTCCATGGCTGGAATAAATGTAACCGCATTTTCCTCTTCTGCTTCATCAAACTCGTTAAGAAAGAAAGGAAATACTTGTCCCTCAATAATTTCAAAACCATTGGCAGCAATATCTGCTTCCACTTCTATGTCTGCAAATCGCTGTTCATACTGCTGATACTCTGTTATCAGCTTTTGAAATTCTTCCGCTGTACTTTTTGCATCTTCTGTTAATATCCCCGCCGCTGTGGCAGATATAGAAATTTGTAACAGAAAGATCATATTTATTAAAATAAGTGCCAAATAATTTCTTTTTCTCATATGTACCACCCTTCTTATTCAGTATACAACATAAATGCATCATTTTTTCAAACTTTTTAAAAAAAGAATCTGCCTTCGCAGATTCTTCATTTTCTACACTATTACTGACTCAAATCCAATAATTCCGAAGCCACCGGGGCCACTATGAACGGTTATCACGCCACCAGTTTTAATCCACTCTATGTTGGAATATCCCTTTTCCATTACCAAGTTTTCCATTTCTGTACGAATGGTCTGATCCAGACCCTCGGAATATAAAAGCCAAAGGGAATCTTTTTCATAATGATATTGTTCTATCATATCAAGCACCATCTTCCCACAGCTTTTTTCCATCGAGCCTCTGTATTTCTTTGTTCCTAATAAATAGCCGTCTTTCAATTCAATTAATGGTTTTAAATTTAAAAGTGTGGCTCCAACATATTGAGCATTTGAAACTCTACCACCAGCTTTTAAATAAGCAAGATCTCCTGGAAAAAAAGAAAAATGTACTCTTTTTATCCAATCCTGCGCTTTTTCAAGAATTTCTTCCATGGTCGTATGGGGATTTTCCCTTAAATACTCTGCCACCTTCTTTATGACTGCCGCCTGTCCGCCTGATACATTTTTAGTATCCAAATGATACACATAGTCCTTACCCTCACTTGCTATTAAAGCATTTTGAAATGTGGCTGTTGTAACTGCTGAATAGCATAAATGAAGAATCTTTTTTTCTGGATATTTTTCATGTAGCTCTTCAAAGCAGGAACAATATTGATCTGGATTGGTGGCACTTGTAGATGGTATTTTTTTACTTGTTTGATAGTAATCGTAAATCTCACCTACTGGAAATGTTCCATCAGCAAAGCTTTTATCTCCCATCACCACATGCATCGGTAAAACATAAATACCGTACTCATCCTTTATCGATGCAGGTATGTCAGCACCACTTTCTGTAACAATAATAATATCTTCCATTCTATTATCTCACTTTCTTCCATCGCACTTTCTTTTTACTACTGTTGCTATTTATTGAGTATAACATATAATTGTTTCATTCTTGCTAAGATTTTTATTTAAAATAATATTTTACCCATTAGGAAATACTACTGTGGCAGTGATTCCGCCACACAAAGTGCCCCCCAACCAACTCTGGCATTAGGATAAACGCTTTCTCCCCTAATCGGTTTTGCCCCATTTCTAAAATAAGCTTTTATCTTTTCTCCATATAGATATGGGTCGTTCCCCCTAACAATCCCCCACTCCATAAGTAAAGCCGCCGCTCCAGTTACAAAGGGGGTTGCGAAGGAAGTGCCTGACACTGTTGTATACCCACCATAAACATCCGGTGCCCCAATATTTACCCCTGGAGCCACAATGTCCGGCTTTACAAACTCAAAATGTGCTCCACCAATACCTCCATTACAATAAAATCCTCTACCTGAAAAATCTGCATAAGACTCATAATAAGCGTTATATGCCCCCACACTAATTACCTTACTAGCAGTAGAGGGAATTGTTATGGTTAGTTCTGGTGTTGGTCTGAAGAACTGTGTATTACTGTTTCTAGCCATCCCACTTGGCAAATAAAATTGGTAAACACCAGTTACATTTCTAATTGCTTGGATTGTAAAAGTCCATATTCCTGAATTTATATATGTGCCTTGAGGTATAAAATCAAAATAGATTTCCTGCACTGCCGAATAGGGCGTGGGCTGGCCTAAATACATTAAAACTTGGGTATCCTCAAAAATCACGCTCCGCCGTCCCATGTCCTCTGCCATAGTGGGAACGGTAACGCTTCGTCCACCTGGCGAGGTCAATTTCACTTCATACTCATCTACATAATTTTTCCAAAGCTGCACATTCACCGATGATTCATAATTGGCAATTGCCAGTTCTACACTAACGCGCTCACTCCCTGCATTTCCTGCTAGTGGAATCCTTCCCTGCACATGCCCCGCTGTCGTTCCTTCATTTCCCGCCCCTATGCAGATCACATTTCTTCCAATCTCCGAGGCATTATCAATAAAACGCTCCACCAAGGAAGTACCATCATGAGCACCATAGGTATTACCAAAACTTAAATTTATTGCTACTGGCATATGTAATTCCTGTGCTTTTCTAACTACGTAGGTTAAAGCTCTCATTAGCTCTGTGGTTCTTGGAAATGAGTTTTCTCTCGGATTTCCTAGCTTCACCACGATTAGCTCACTCTCCACCGCAACCCCTTCATAGAAAGCTCCATCATCACCCCCATTTGCCGCGGCAATACCTGCAACCGCCGTTCCATGTCCCGTTACATCTAAACTCGGAACCTGCATATACATCTCTTCTCTCGAGGAAGCCTCCAGAGCTGCATTAATCATCTGGGCTGTAAATTCTACCCCTACCGAAAAACCTTCTGGTGGTGTTAGCCCCCACTGCTCACTATTTAAGCTTTGATCCCACAAATATAAAATTCGCGTTTTTCCATCGGCTTTTCTAAAATTATTGTTTGAGTAATCAATTCCCGAATCGATAATTGCAACTAGCACCCCTCTTCCCGTCAAATTAGGTGGGCGTAGTGTTACTGGCAAAATACAAGAGGCTCTTTTTCCTTCAAATGCCGAAAAAAAAAGCCTTTTAGGCTTTTCCACATATTCAATGGCGGGGTATGCTGCTACTGCATCAACCAAGTTTTCTGGTACAGTCAGTATTCCATATCCCGCCACTAATTCTTCTACTACTATTCCGCTTTCTTCTAATAACTCTAGGCTACCATTGTACTTTACAATAAGCTCCCACGTTTTCGTTTCTGGTTCAAAACCAATATTTAAGGTTAGCGATTTCTCCCGTACTTCCTCTGGCGTTTCTAGAGCTAGATTTAAAATATTTTCAAATTTTTGACTATCCACTTTGTCTTCCAAATCTTTTTACAAAATAATATGCCTATAATCTAAAATTATTCCTACTGAGACTCCAATACACCTGCTTTATCCAAAACACTTTTCTTCGTCTGATTAAGCACAAAAAGATAATCATTATATTTTTCTGGTGAAAGCAAGGTTCTATCCTTCAATACCTTTTCAAACTCCACTACTGCTGCATAAAAAGCTGTCATTCCAAGATTTCCCGCAACACCCTTGACCATATGTAAACGTCTTTTTGCCTCATCTGCTGTATCTTGATTTTGGTAATAAGAAAACGGCAGAGTCTCCTCTGATAATTCACGTACAAACTTAAATAGTGAGCGGTAATATAACTCACGCTTTCCGTTAAAACGGGAAATACCACTTAAGTGGTCTATTCCATATATAATCTCTTCCTCTACGGATTCCACTGCCATTTCTTTTGATGCATTTTCTTTTGTTTCTTCACTAGCCAGCTTCTGTGCCTTTGCATACTTTTTCATGTATTTATTCAATATTTCATAAAGCTTGTCAATGTCAATCGGTTTTCCTAAATGCCCATTCATCCCCACCTGATAGCAAAGGTCTATCTCTTCCTTCATTACATTGGCTGTCATGGCTATAATTGGCGTCTGATTTCCTTTCTCACGAATTGCTGCCGTGGCCTGAATACCATCCATAATTGGCATCATGATATCCATTAGAACCATATCAAAAGCTTCCCGCTCTAGATATTGGACTCCAATTGCTCCGTTCTCAGCTACCACCGAATCGACTCCGAAGACCTTTAACATTTCTATTGCAACGTCCTGATTATAAGATACATCCTCACAAATCAAGACTCTTGCACCGGGAAATTTATTATAGCTTTGTACGGTTTCCTCTTTATACATTGAATTGCATAAACATTGGATAAACGTAGATGGGACAAACGGTTTTTCAATAATATCATTAAAACCAGCCCGAATAATATCGTCATGAATCAAGTGCTTGGTATATGCCGAAACCATCAAAAGCTTTGTATTTGTTGTATACTGTTTCATCTGCTGGGCAATATCTATACCAGTCTGATCGCCCAAACGGTAATCCAATACAATTACATCAAACTGCTGGGATAATTCCGCCTGTTGCTCAACAAGTCGCAAGGCTTCCTCTCCATTGGAGGCACATACAGCCTCGCCACCGATCATCTTTAATACTCCGCTCATAATTTCAAGTGCAATTGGATCATCATCCACTAGCAAAATTCTACTCGCCACCACACGATACTTGCGAACCTCGTCAAGCACTGTAGAATGGTCCTTCGCCTTTGCAAAAGGAAGTTTAAAGCTAAGTGTCGTTCCTTCTCCCAATACACTGTCAACAGCAATTTCACCACTCATTAACGTAATAAGTTGCTTTGTAATCGCTGTTCCCAGTCCCGTTCCAACATTTTTATTATATTTGGCCGCATGGAACTGTTCAAACGGTGACCAAAAGCGCTCTAATTGCTCACTACTCATTCCAGTTCCTGTATCCTTAACCGTAAAGTTAAGCCATGTAACCTTACCACTGGCCTCTTTATCTTCCTCTTCCAGCTTGGTGACAGTTAGAACGATTCGACCTGCATCTGTATATTTGGCAGCATTATCCGAAATATTCTTTAATACCTGCCACAATCTTGTCTTATCTCCATGTAAATATGCGGGGACATTATAATCAATGTCAAATAGCATCTCAATAGGCTTATCTTCAATTCTTTCAGAAGAAACCAAAAGTGCATTTGATACAATCTCTTCCAAACAAAAATCTTCTTCGTAAAGTTCTAGCTTTTCAGCTTCAATCTTCGAAAAATCCAAAATATCATTGATAATCGTTAGCAAGTTTTTAGAAGAAATATTTATCTTACGATATGTCTCATAGTTTTCCGCCGTCTGCTCACGCATCAATGCAAGCTGGGAAAGACCATTAATCGCATTCATCGGAGTTCTTATTTCATGGCTCATATTCACTAGGAACCGATTCTTCAAATTACCAACTCGTTCCTCTTCATCAATCACCGTTTTTAGAAGTATATTAATACTATCAAGCAGTACCGCAAAATCACCCTTAAACATCGTGCTATCCACACTTCTGCTTACACTACCCTCCGCAACTTCCTCCGTTACCGCTGTAATCTCCTGGGTAATCTGCTGGATTGATTTTATAAGGCTCGAAAAGCTTTTTGCA
>JAVBUZ010000145.1:0-13561 GCA_031554725.1 Lachnospiraceae bacterium
TTTCTCATTCTGTGTAAAATTCATAGTGAAACCTCCGTTTGATTTTGGTGTTTTTCATCCGTCCAAGATGATACCTTAATCTTACTGCGAGGTTTCTTTTTATTCAATTGGCGTTATTTCCGAATTACAGGAATGCTCCTACTATAAAATATTATTGAGCCCAGAAACATAAAAGTAAAGAAAAATTTGAGTGTTTTTTACTTTTCGCTCGTACTATTAATGACCGGTTAATTTAAATGACGTGAGGTGAAGTATTTGAATGACGAAAAAATGATAAATGCAATTAGATGTGGCAATGAGGTGGCTATTGGTGAAGCAATAACAAAGTATTCGAAACTCATGTGGTCTATTGCAAGCTCGGTATTGCATAATGTTGCATCGGACCAGGACATTGAGGAATGTGTTGCTGATGTATTTGTGTACCTGTGGAAAAATGCAGAAAGATATGATGCGAGCAGGGGAACACTCAAAATTTGGCTTTCGGTTGTCACTAGAAGTAAGGCCGTTGATAGGTACAGGGAGCTGTCAAAAAACAATACTGTTGCACTAAATGAGGAAATGTTTGCCAAAGAAATAGGCATTTGCGAGGGCATTATAACAGAGGAAACAAAGATCATGTTAATAACAGCCGTAAGAGCATTAGAAGAGCCGGAGAGGGAAATTCTCATACGCAGGTATTACTACGAGCAGAAGCCAAAGGAAATTGCACTTGCACTTAATATGCCCGTTAAGAAAATTGAAAATCATCTTTACAGGGCAAAGCTAAAGCTTCGAGAGTCGATTGCTATTTAGGAAGGAGACCAACTATGAATTCATTTAATCAAACGCATATGGAAAATATAAAAAGTTCTTTCGAGAAGAAGACAGGAGTGAATCTAAGCACACAGAGACCCATGCGCAAAGCAGTAAGAGCTATGGCTATTGTGGCAGCAGCTATTATTGGTTGTTTTTCAATGACAGCCTTTGCAGTTAGAGAGTTCTCCTCCTTATCAGGTGACGACCTTGCCTTATCCTCTTCCTACAAAGGCAATGGTGTGGTTTGGATCTATGTGGAAAATAAATCAGGCAAGGAGCTTAGTTTTGAACCTACACTTAAATTAATGAATTGGGCTACGGGTAAGGAAATAGAAGCAGTCTCGGATAAAATACTTTTTGCCAATACCGATATACCTGCAGGTTCAAGTAGTACCATGATAATTAACCTTAAGGACGCTTACGATATGGAGTCACTAGAAAAACCACTACAGGGCAATGATGGGTATTACTTTACGCTAACAAATAATAGCTTCCTGTTTGGACAGGACTGGATGTGTACCGTTGAATTTTCGGAGAATATACAAGTTGAAAAAGAAACCGCTCCATTAAGTGTGCAGGTCGAAGCCAAGGAAGAGCCTGTCTCTAGTCAATTAGATGGAACGATTGTTTATCCTGTGGAAACCATGGCTCTAACAATGGAGGATAGTGATGAAAAGGTGATTTTTGACAGCACAGTGCCTGAGGATATGCAGCTACAGCTTACGGGCCTTCATCGACGTGTGACAGACGGTTTTAACAAGAAAATAGGGGGAAGTGCTATGGTATTAAGTGCTTATATCCCACAGCATAAAGGTGAAATAGATGGTGGTGTGGATATTCCTCTAATATATGTATTTATTTATGAGGTTAGTGCTATCCAAAGTATGCAAGACTGTGCGTTTATAAGCGACCAGATTTTGACCTTTGAAGAGATGGAGGAGTACAAGATTTATAAAGATGAACAGTATGTTTGCTATGATATGAGCGATTTGTTTTACTCAGACCTAAGAGAATATGTGGAGAGCATAGTTGACCAAAGAAGTGATGCTTATTTTGATGAGCAGATATGGGAGAGAGTACAGAATATTTATACTTACTATAAAGAAAACATGGGCTCCTTGATAGTAAGAAGATTTTGAAAAAGTACCGTGGTAAAAATGCAAACTCATTGTTTTTTACCACGGTACTTTTTTATAACGCGTATATGTTTTGGAATAAATCAGTTACCTAAAATAAATTAATTTTTTCAATCTTAATACAATCGTTTTCCACAAAATCCATCATTACAATCCATGGCTGAATGTTTACCATTGTCATAAAATCATTAAAGCCATATGTACGGTCGTAATAGTTTATAATCGTTGACAAAGCAGTTCCATGAGTTCCTATAACAATATTCTTATCTTTATGGCAGGCCAAGACTTCGTTTAATGTGGCAATATTTCTTTCTTGAACTTCTGCCAGACACTCGCCGCCAGACAGCGTGTAAGAGAAATCTGTCCATTGCTGCTTTAAAAATAAATAGTGATCTGGATTATCCCGGCCCATATGGGGGCTACTTTTCTGTTCACGAAAGTCTTCTGTTATATTTATTCGTAAATCATTTTTATCTGCAAAATCAGCAACGGTATCAATGGACCGCTTGAATGGACTAGAGAATACTACATCAATATTTTTATCATGTAAAAATTCTGTTACTAAAAGTCGGTCAACCATACCTTTTTTTGTCAGAGGGCGTATTCGACCATCACGGACAGACGTATCTGATTCGGCGTGGCGTATAAAATATACTCTTGTCATTATCTGCCTCCCACACTAATCCCAAGACATAAACTTAAGATTTAAAAACTCTTCGTTAAATTGATTTCCATATCGTTGCATTTCACCCAATACACGGTTTACGCCAATTTCTGTTTTATACCAATTGTCAGCAGAAATTTCAGTTCCCTTTTCGAAGTATGGAACTGGGGAGATATAAAAATTGGTATTAGGAAATGCAAATTGATAAAGCATCAAACAACGACGTGCATGAAACGACTTGCAACATATAATTGCATTTTTTATATCCAGGCCTTTTTCACTTAATACCTTTTGTGAAAAATAGGCATTTTCTTTTGTGAAACTTGCTGCTTTCTCACAAATAATATCATTTTCTGTAACGCCATTTTTTAACAGAACATCTACTAAAAAATCGCACTCTGAAGCGTAATCTCTATTATATATATCTTGTTTTGACTTTACCCCATTAAACTTTCCAGTTTTTATGCTGACTCCGCCTGAAGGCATAACTTTAGAAGCAAGTCCTTGCTTATATAGTTCAGCAGCTTTTTCTCCAAGCTCTGGATGAGAACCACCTGGAATAAAAATAATATCCGATTTTTTTAGCTCATCTTTTATAAAAACAAATTCAGAAATATCGTTAATAATTCTTTTATTCATAGGATTGTCCTCCACATATTAGTAGCGGTGCTTAAGTTATAATTTTATTTCGAATTCCAACTCATGTTTTATAGGAATACCATCCATGCCAATAAGGGGTATAGAGGGCTTCATTTCTCTAGATACATCGATTGCATTAATGTGTACCGCGACCAAGTCAAATCCTTTTTTCTGATAAAAACGAATTGCATTTATATCATCATTCGTTGTAACAAGCCAAATTCTATTACATTGACGTTCTTTTGCAATTGATAAGACTGCATTTATTAATGCTGTTCCTATTCCCTTGTTTTCTTCAAAACTATTTAACGTTACGATTTCACACTCGGATTTTTCTATTTTATAAGTGATTAATCCATTAACATGTGTATCCGTTACAGAGATAAACCCAGGCAATGCTGTTGTGTCCAAAGCCCTTCCGCGTGAAATTATGGGAGGGCTATTCCACTCGTATTTTAGTATTTTATTCACCAATGCACGATATTCTGAATTGAGTTCCAATATCATTTCCTATACACCACCTAACATAAATAAAGTAACATAAACTTACTCGTTGATTGTGTCATATATCTTATACTATGCTAATCCAATATCGTTGTAAAACGTCACCATTTTCCTGCGATGTTTCGTGCTCAAGCTTTCCAGAGCATTTCCTAATGGTTTTAGCAGAAGCAATATTTGATTTATCACAAGTTAATAGGACTTCAGTTAAACCAATTTCTTTACAGTATTCGAGCGCTAATTTCAATACCTCAGTTGCATATCCCTTTTTTCTCTCGCTTGGACGTATGCCATAACCAATATGACCATGCACCTTCACATAACCTTCATAGGGGTATCTTACATTTAGTGTGCCAATCATCATGATTTAAGTAATTTGCAGCATCGCCCTCATGTTCTTTAGTAGGGAAAATTAATTTTATTTCATTCATGTATATCACCCAATCATGTAAAAAAATATACTAAGGTTTACTTTATCTATTTTAGCGGAGACGGAGGGATTCCAAAGTCTTGCTTCCTGCGCGGTGCTTAGTCGCGAGCCTTGAACCCTCGTGCCCAGAAGGGCAAACGCATTTCGAGTGCGCCTCGTTATAACCACTTCGATATGTCTCCAAATATAAAAAAAATCCTTACCGCAACCTCAAGAGCCTGTCGATTTATATTTTCGCACTCCGAATTTAAAGAAAATATAACAGGGTATCAAAAACAAAAATCCTATAAACGGAAGAAATATGAGAGTAATATTATTCGACCTTCCGATGAGATATAAAAGGGGATAATACTGAAATAATGCGATGGGTACAACATATGTTAAAAACCTTAGCACGCCTTCACCGTAAATTGAAAGCGGATATTTTCCAAATTCTCTGCTACCGTCAGTGAATATATTCATAAATTCCAGCCCTTCAATAGTAAAAAAGCTAATCCCTGCATACAGCACAAACAAAGCGGAAAACACGGCAATACCGCCAACCACCATGATTATAAGCGTCATAACCTTGCTAAGACTCCAAGCAATACCGCTTGTGGGAATCGCATAGGAGAGCATCAGTATAGCTTGAAATAATCTCCCAAAACGGGAGAAATCAATATTTGAAGTCAAAACTTGAAAAATTTCGTTCCTTGGCCTTACGAGTATTCGATCTAAATCTCCGCTTTTTATAAGACGTGGAAACACATCAAAGCCTCGTACAAAGCATTCAGTAAGAGAAAAAGCCATAAGCACAACCGAAAAGCAGAGCAGCACTTCGGAAAAGGTAAATCCATTCACCGTATTAAAGCGTGAAAACATGAAATACACACCGATAAAAGTTGTGAAAGAAACAAGAAATTGACCGATGGTCGTCATGATAAAAGAAGCTTTGTACTGCATCTGACATTTCAGTATCATCGACACATATTTGAAATACAGCTTCATTTTCTAACCTCCCTGTACAACAACTTTTTTAAGTGCACGTTTCATAAGTAGCCGTCCTGCTATTACCAGAACAACAAGCCATATTACCTGCAATACCATGCTTTTTACAATTTCCATACCGGATATATGTCCCACATAAATCATAAAAGGAGTACTTTGCATGGAAGCAAAAGGCAATGCGTACATAATCGGTTGCAGCGCTTCTGGAAAAAATGGGAGGGGTATTACAGCCCCTGCAAAAAACTCTATAACTGAGGTTGCAAGCATTCGTATTCCCATTGGCGAAAGAGTGTAGAACGCCGAAATATAAATCAGCATCGAAAAAGAAATTAAAACAAGAAATCCAAGAACCATAGAGATTAAAAACAGCACTCCGGCAAAAAAATCCGGCGGCAAAGTAATATGAAACGGATATGGCAAAAAAGCTGCAACCAAAAGTATAGGCATACAGCGCAACATCACCTTTGACAGCCGTATTGCCATGTTTTTCGTGAACCACATGGAATAAAGGTCACATGGACGGCATAATTCATAAGCAATATTTCCGCTTGTTATACTATCGAATATTTCACCATCGAAAAACCAAGCCATGAACATGGCGAGAAACGCCTGTTGCATCCATAAGTAGCTTGAAAGCTCCGGAAAAGTCATGGGAAAGCTGTTTTCTCCGTTTTGGTAAAAAGCCCAAAACATCAGCAACGTCATGCCACCCCATGCGAATTGAGTAGCGATTCCTGCCCATGCAGCAGCGCGGTATTGAAGTCCGGAAATAAATCGTATTTTGAAAAAAGAAATGTATTTCTTCATATTTCAAATTCCTTATATAGTGAAACAACCATTTCTTCCGAGGTTTCTCCAGCAACCGATATATCCTTAATTTCGACCTTCTGTGAAATAGTTGTTATTGCTTCTGAAACCGACAATAACTCTGTGTTGATTACAATTTCCGCATGACCGTTCAAATCTTTTATCGTAACCATATTTTCAAACTTTGGAAGCTTTTCACCAGAATAATCCACCGTTAATGTTTTATGAACGGAATTGCGTTTTTTGAGTTCTGTAAGCGTTCCATCGAGAAGAATTCTGCCTTTGCCAATCAGTAATATTCGCTCGGTAAGCGCTTCAATATCCTGCATATCATGTGTGGTTAAAATAACGGTCGTCTTATTTTCTCGATTAATCGTTTTAATAAAATCTCGGACAGCTATTTTGGATACAGCGTCAAGTCCAATAGTCGGTTCGTCAAGAAATAAAACCTTTGGATTATGTAAAAGTGAAGCAGCAATTTCACACCTCATGCGTTGGCCAAGGGAAAGCTGCCTTGCCGGAGTGCGTATAATTTCACTTATATTCAAGAGTTCAGTCAGCTGTGAAAGTGTCTTTTTATAAGAAGTTTCATCAACTTTATAAATATCTTTAATAAGATCAAAGCTATCAATTACTGGAACATCCCACCAGAGCTGTGAACGCTGTCCAAAAACAACACCGATTTCTTTTACATGTTTAACCCTATCCTTCCACGGGGTGTAACCATTTATAATACATTCACCACTATCAGGAGTCAAAATGCCACTCATGATTTTTATTGTGCTGCTCTTGCCGGCACCATTAGGCCCGATATAGCCCACCATTTCACCGTCGCCGATTGTGAAGGAAACATCCTGCAAAGCATTTATAGTGGTGTACTCTTTGTGGAATAAAGCTTTGAAGGCCTCCGAAAAACCTGCGTTTCGCTTTGCTACTTTGAATGTTTTGTTTATGCTTTTCAGTTCAATCATTTTTATTCTCCACAAGTTCCACAACATCTTCAATTCTGCAATGCAGTGCCGTGCAGATTTTCATCAGCATTTCCAGCTTGACTGTTTCATTTTAGCGGAGACGGAGGGATTCGAACCCTCGTGCCCAGAAGGGCAAACGCATTTCGAGTGCGCCTCGTTATGACCGCTTCGATACGTCTCCAAAATATCCTTAGTTAGCAGTATATCACAACTCATTTTTTTTGCAAGAAAGGGGCTGTAAAAAACATTGCAAATTTATCGTAGAAAGGGTACTATTTTAATAGTTATATTTCATAAAGGAATACAAGGGGAAAAAAGCGTAATACTACATAAATAAGATAAAACTTGGAGGGAATGCGTATGAAGAGAATTGGGATGTTAACAAGCGGTGGAGACTGTCAGGCTTTAAATGCTGCTATGCGTGGCGTCGTAAAAACTTTGGCAAATAGTGGTGAGAAACTTGAGGTTTACGGATTTCTAGATGGATATAAAGGATTAATATATGGTAAGTATCGCATGTTGACCAGCCCAGATTTTTCGGGTATATTGACAGTTGGTGGCACCATCCTTGGAACCTCCAGAACTCCTTTTAAATTGATTAGAGAACCAGACGAAAATGGTGTAGATAAAGTAGAAGCAATGAAAAGCAATTATAGTAAATTGAAATTAGATTGCTTAGTTGTTCTTGGCGGAAATGGTTCTCACAAAACAGCGAACCTACTAAGAGAAGAGGGGTTAAATGTAGTTACCTTGCCAAAAACCATTGATAATGATCTTTGGGGTACGGATATGACTTTTGGCTTCCAAAGCGCCGTAGATATTGCAACCAATGCTATTGATTGCATTCATACAACAGCGGCTTCTCATGGACGCGTATTTATTGTAGAGGTTATGGGACATAAGGTTGGCTGGCTTACTCTAAATGCAGGTATGGCAGGTGGTGCAGATATTATTTTACTGCCAGAAATACCTTATGATATTAATAAAGTAATTCATGCCATTGAAGAGCGTGACAAAAAAGGAAGTAGGTTTACAATTATTGCAGTTGCAGAGGGTGCAATATCCAAAGAGGAGGCAAAGCTTTCTAAAAAGGAATACAAGGAAAAGCTTAAGAATCGTACAGTTCCTTCTGTGTCTTATGAAATAGCAGCACAGATTCAAGAGAAAACAGGAAGAGAAGTTCGTGTTACGGTGCCTGGCCATGTACAAAGAGGTGGAAGCCCTTGCCCATACGATAGAGTATTTGCTAGTAGATTGGGCTCGGAGGCAGGAAAACTTATCCTAAATAATGAATATGGTTTTATGGTAGGATCAAGAAACCGTGAAATAGTAAAAGTACCACTTGAAGAAGTGGCAGGAAAATTAAAAAGCGTTTCTCCAGATGCAACTATTGTACAGGAAGCAAAAATGATAGGCATTTGCTTTGGAGATTAAAAGAAAGGCATAAAAAGCATGTCGTATACAGCATTGTACCGTAAGTTCCGTCCAAATAATTTTGAGGATGTAAAAGGGCAGGATCATATAGTAACAACATTGAAGAATCAAATAAAAGCAAACCGCATGGGACATGCCTATCTGTTTACAGGAACAAGGGGTACTGGTAAAACAACCATTGCCAAGATATTTGCAAAGGCAGTTAACTGCGAAAATCCCACCGAAGGAAGTCCCTGTGGGGAATGTGTAAGCTGTAAAACAATTTCGGCGGGAGCCAGCATGAATGTAATCGAGATCGATGCTGCTTCCAATAACGGGGTTGATAATATTCGTGAAATTGTGGATGAAGTTTCTTATTCTCCAGCAGAAGGTAAGTTTAAGGTTTATATTATTGATGAGGTTCATATGCTTTCCATAGGGGCTTTTAATGCCCTGCTTAAAACATTAGAGGAGCCACCTTCATATGTAATTTTCATTTTGGCGACAACAGAGGTACATAAGATTCCAATTACCATTTTGTCAAGATGTCAAAGATATGATTTCAAGAGAATTACCATTGATACCATTACAGATCGTATGAGAGAGCTTATGAGCGCAGAAGAAGTGCAGATAGAAGAAAAGGCACTTCGCTACATAGCAAAGACTGCAGATGGTTCTATGCGTGATGGTTTAAGCTTACTTGATCAATGTATTGCCTTCCACTTAGGACAGGAACTAACATATGACAAGGTTTTGGATGTCCTTGGCGCGGTAGATACAGAGGTTTTTAGCAAGTTACTTCGTTTTGTACTAGATAAAAATGTTTTAGGATGCATCGATTTATTGGAAGAAATGGTTATGCAGGGGAGAGAACTAACGCAATTTGTTACAGACTTTACCTGGTACTTAAGAAACTTGATGCTTGTTAAGGTATCTGATAATATTGAGGATGTTATTGATGCTTCTACAGAAAATCTTGCGAGACTAAAAGAGGAAGCCGAGATGGCAAGTATGGATGCTATCATGAGATACATTCGAATTTTCTCTGAGCTTTCGGGACAAGTGAAGTATGCATCACAAAAAAGAATTGTAATTGAGATGGCGCTTATAAAATTATGTAAGCCATCTATGGAAACGGATACAGGTTCTCTTTTGGACAGAATCCGTGAAGTAGAAGATAAAATAGAAAATGGAATTACGGTAATGCCAGAAGGCTATCATGCACCAAGCGGCGGGCAAGGTCAAACGGAGGACAAAATACGTAAGCCTAGACCAGAATTACCAAAAGCAATACCGGACGATGTGAAAGAGATTGTTTCAAAATGGCCTACTATTGTTGGCAATGCAGAGAATCCGATGAAAATGTATTTGAAAGCTGCAAAATTAAGTCTTGGCGGTGACAACAAATTAATGGTAGTATTAGAAGATGGTTTGCCTTCTGATTACTTTTTAAAGGCAGAAGGAAATAAGCAGCAGCTAGAATATCTTTTGTCTGATTTTGCAGGCAAGCAAATAGAAGTGACAATTCAAGCAGTTGGAAGTGAAAGAGAATTCGAGGATTCCTATGTTGATTTAAGCAAAATTATTCATATGGAAATTGAGGAAGAAGATTATTAAATAATAGGAGGATTTATTAAAATGGCAAAACGTGGTGGATTTTCAGGCGGTGGAATGGGAATGCCTGGTAACATGAACAATTTAATGAAACAAGCACAGAGAATGCAACGTCAGATGGAAGATGGTCAGAAGGAAATGGAGACCAAGGAATTTTCCGCAACAGCTGGTGGTGGCGCAGTTACTGTTACAGTAAATGGAAAAAAAGAAGTGTTAAAGGTAAAACTAACAGAGGAAGTAGTTGATCCAGAAGACATCGAAATGTTAGAAGACTTGATTGTTGCTGCAACCAATGAAGCGATGCGTCAGGCAGAGGAAGCAAACGCAGAGCTTATGGGAAAAATGACAGGCGGCATGGGTATGGGAGGCTTTCCATTCTAATGGAACTTTATAGTGGACATATTAACAAGTTGATAGATGAGCTTGCAACACTTCCGGGTATTGGACCAAAATCGGCGCAGAGATTGGCATTTCATCTTATAAATATGCCAGAGGATAGGGTGAAGAGGCTTGCAGGTAGCATCTTAGATGCAAAGCAGAACGTTCGCTATTGCAAGGAGTGCTATACGCTAACGGACAAGGAATGCTGTCCGATTTGCTCTAATGAAAGCAGAAACCGTGAGGTAATCATGGTGGTAGAGAATTCTAGAGATTTGGCGGCCTATGAAAAAACAGGCAAGTATGATGGCGTGTACCATGTTTTGCATGGCGCGATTTCGCCAATGCTTGGTATTGGCCCAAGTGACATCAAGCTAAAGGAGCTAGTGCAGAGGCTTGAAAATGTGGAAGAGGTTATTATTGCAACCAACTCAAGCTTAGAGGGCGAAACAACCGCTATGTACATAAGTAAGCTGATAAAGCCAACAGGAGTAAAGGTAACGCGAATTGCTAGTGGGGTACCAGTTGGGGGTGACCTGGAGTATATAGATGAGGTTACATTGCTACGTGCATTAGAAGGTCGTGTGGAATTATAGAGAAATTTAGAAATAAAAGCGTAGATAATTACGCGGGAATGGGGTAGTTATGCGAGTAGAAACAAGTAAGTTTGGGATTAGCAAAGAAGGACAAGAGGTTACGTTATATACCATTTCTAATGAAAAGGGAATGAAAGCTGAAATAATTAATTATGGAGCTATCTTAGTAGGACTTAAGGTTCCAGATAAGGATGGGAAAGTAGCAGATGTGGTACTAGGATATGACAATATAGAAGCTTACTTTAACAATCCTAGCTTTTTTGGAGCAACCATAGGACCGAATGCCAATCGAATCGGAGGAGCAAGCTTTACGCTGGATGGAGCTACTTACCAATTAGATAAAAATGATGGAGAAAATAACTTACATAGTCATAAGGAAGATGGTTACCATAAGAAAGTTTGGAATGCTGAAATAAAAGACAATAGTGTCATTTTATCTTCCAGTGACGAGGATGGCAATTTGGGATTTCCAGGAAACAAGAAATTTAGCCTTACATATACTTTAACAGAGGACAATAAGCTAGAGTTACATTACAAAGCTTCTAGTGATAAAGACACAATTATTAATTTTACAAACCATACCTACTTTAACCTAAAGGGACATGGAGCAGGAAAAATTGAAGACCATAGCTTATGGCTTAAAGCTACCTGCTATACACCAGTTCTTCCAGGTGCTATTCCAACTGGAGAAATTGCAACAGTTAAAGGAACACCTATGGACTTTACAAAGGCTCATGTGATTGGTGAAAGAATTGCAGAGGACTTTGAACAACTAGAATTAACGGGTGGCTATGACCATAACTGGGTAATTGATGATTGGAATGGTGAAATGCAACTTATTTCTGAGGTTACTGCCCCGGGAACAAGCCGCATTCTTCGTACATACACCAATTTACCAGGGGTTCAATTTTATGCAGGAAACTTTATTGAGCCAGAAATGGGAAAAGAAGAAGTCTCCTACGGAAAACGCAGTGGCCTGTGCTTAGAAACACAGTTCTTCCCTGATACAGCAAATAAACCAGAATTTCCCAGTGCAGTTTTTGGACCAGATAGAGATTACGATTATACAACAATATACGAGTTTGCTTAAGTCATCTAAGGACATGGAACGCCATGTCCTTTTTTGTCGTCTAAAATATGGGCTCTTGGGACAGATTTTTCCAAAAATTGCAAAAAGGCTAAAGTATACTAATTGCAACTATAATATGGTATTTGAGAATAGGTGGGTGGAAAAATGGATTTACCAAAAAACATAGTGCAAATAGGAAAGCCGGATAAATTACATAAAATATTTGTTGAGGATTACGTAATCTCATATATAAAGCAGCTTAATAGAAGGGAATCTGGAAAGAGCATTGGTATTGCTTTATATGGAAGAAGATGCGTAGAGGATAATGTGCGATATTACTTTTTGTACGGAGCAACACAAATTTCGGGCTTGGAGGGAAGAGGCCAATATTTGTCGGAGCTTGAAAGAGAAAGCATAGAAACAAAGCAGAGGGATTATTTCGAAGGTTATGATTTCTTGGCTTGGTGTACTATAAATGGAGAGATGCCAGATGGATTTTATATCCATGAACAAGGAAAAGGATTGCTTATAGATGGATATGCATGCTTTTATGAAAAAAATGAGAGCATGCTTAATTTCATGTTAATTATGGGAAATAAAGAAAAGGAAATAAAACAAAAAGAGCAGGATGCACAGAAGACGGCAAGGGAGATGGCTGTTGGAAGCATTGATAATAGAATAAAAAGTAGAGAAGGCATGGAACGTCCCGTATTGGAGACGGCGGAACGAAGACCACAAAGTCAAGGTAGGGCGCGAAGCACTCTTGCCTCAAATAGGAGACCTGATAAGAGCGTGTATGGAATTAAGGTTGCAGTAGTGGGGGTTGCAATCATGCTTTGTATCGTTGGAGTTTCTACGCTGAATGACCCAGAAAAAATGAAAGAGCTGCAGGTGGTTGCCAGGCAGGTGAAGGAAAATCTGAATGAAAAAAAGATTCCAGATAAAGAAGAGGAGTCAAAAGCGGCTACAATAACTGAGGAAAGCATAAGTTTGGAAACATTAATAAATAGCGAGGTTAAAATTGATGAAGATTCAGGAATGGCACAAGAGGAGCAAGAAGGTACTGAAGAACTAAACATTCAAGAAGTGGGCCAAGAGAGTTTTGTACAAGTGCCAGCAGAGGAGATTCCGCAAGAGGTAGTAAGCCCGGTGCAAACGGTTACATATGTCATAGAAAAGGGAGATACACTTCTTAATATTTGTAGGGGGAAATATGGAACGGCAGATAAAATAAATGAAATTTGTGAGCTTAATGGAATTGCCAATGCGGATGATATTAAGATTGGACAAATTATTTTACTTCCCGAATAGTGTTGTGGTATACTTTAACTTAGGTATTATTACAATAAAGGAAAACATGTATGGCAAATGTAAGAAGGTATTTGAAAGAAAAAGAAAGACGCGAAGAAAACTATCAAGATAAAATACATAGACACAAATTATCAAGTGTAATAAGGATATTGCTGATTGTTTTATTGGTGGGGGCGATAGGAGTCTTTGTTGCTATTCAATATGAGATGCGTACATATGAAGGCTATGACGTTCTTACGACAGCAGAGAT
>JAVBUZ010000212.1:0-2811 GCA_031554725.1 Lachnospiraceae bacterium
GGAACTAAAGAAGCTGGATTTTTTTCGATAATTTCATTTTGAAAATAATAGTTATAAAAGCTGCGTAGAGATGAGAGTTTTCTTGCCTTTCCTCGTTCTTCATTTGTGAGCTCTTTACCTTCTTTTTCATAATAGCTAACATAGGATAAGTATTCTTCGATATCTTGTCTAGTTACTTGTTCTAATATGGATACCGGATATGTAACAATTTCACTTTTAGCACAATGGCTGTTACATTCGTGTAAAAATTCAAAGAAAACTCGAATATCATAGGCATAAGCAAGGCGTGTTCTAGTTGAAGTGTTTTCTTCGATACCTCTAAAAAAGTCCTTGCAAAATGGTGGGAGAGTGCTTAGAATTTCGCGTGTTTTCAATATATTCTTTTTATTTTGTTCATCATGATAATTCGTGTTTGCCAATGATATCAGACCACCCTTTCATATTTCCGTTTTGAATAGCGGTAAACATTCTTTCTTTTACACCAGGATTTTCTAAATTCAAAGTTCGAAGTAAGTTTTTGCAGTATTCCCTTTTTGTATAACCATCAGCGGGACAAGGACTCTTTACAACTGGAACATCATATTTATGAACAAAACCAATTACATCGGCTTCATTCATATACATAAGAGGTCTAATAACGGTTAAATCCATACGATCCAAATAGGTAACAGGTGAAAATGTATGGAATCTTCCTTCAAAAATAAGTGACATTAGCATAGTTTCAACTACATCATCTTTATGATGTGCATAAGCAATTTTATTGCAACCAGCTTCTTTTATCGCTTGATTAAGAGCCCCTTTTCGCATTTTTGCACATAGAGAACAAGGATTGGATTCTTTTCTATCATCAAAGACAATTTTGGCAATTTCTGTTTTTGCAATCATATACTCAACATCAAGAGATTTGCATAACTCCTTAATTTTATCAAGATTTAGATTGTTAAAACCTAAATCTACAGTGATTGCACATATTTCAAATTTTTTAGGATAGAAGCGTTTAAGTCCATGTAACGCATAGAGCAATGTTAAACTGTCTTTTCCGCCTGAAATGCCAATAGCAATTTTGTCATTTTCCTCTATCATATGATAATCATCAATTGCTTTTCTAACAATACTTAATACTTGCTGTAACTTCATTATAAAAACCTATCTGCGCGTTGTGGCACGCATACTTCATCCTGGTTTGTTACCAAGATTACAGTTAAACACACATTTTCGTTTAACCAACATACATGTTCTATTTTATATCTTTTTGTGAATTGAAACAATAGAAAAGGTTGATAAAGCCTTAAATATTTCTGTTTTTTAATGTGCTGCTATGGTATACTAGCTTATAAGATAGAAATATATTAGCGAGGTCTAGAGAATAATGAAACTAAAATTAAATAATAACTATATTAAATGGGGACTTACAGCATTTGGTGTTATTGCGGCTGGAATTTTGTTTACATATTTGGTTTTTAATGCAACTTCATTTGTAAACAATATTAGAGGTATTTTATCAGTTACAATGCCGGTTGCGGTAGGTTTAGTAATTGCATACCTATTGACTCCGATAGTCAATTTCTTTGAAGGGAAAATAATCACACCTTTATGCAATAAAATGAATATAAAGGACACAAAGAGGAGGAAAAGTGTTATTCGTGGCATTACGGTTTTCATTACTCTTATTATTGTGATTTTTTCTATATACTCTTTAATAGCTATGTTAGTATCTCAAATAGTTCCAAGCTTCCAAAATATTGTTAATAACTTTGACACATATATAAAAAATGCAACTGTTTGGCTAAATGAGTTACCAGTTGAAAACGAAGAGGTTTCAGGCTATGCATTGACACTTTTTGTTAAGGTAATGGCAGAAGTAGAGAAATGGTTGGATGATACTGCAAGTATTATTGAACACTCAGGAGAGATTCTAAAAACTGTTTCGCTTAGTGTTTTAAGCTTTTTGGGTGTGACCTGGGATGTCATTATTGGTCTTATCATTTCTATTTATGTGTTAGCAAGTAAAGAAAAGTTTGTTGGCCAAGCAAAAAAAATAACATATGCTGCTTTTGAAACAAATACAGCAAATAATATAATTAAAAATATGAGATTCATTCATAAAACCTTTGGTGGATTTATTAGTGGTAAAATTTTAGATTCTATAATAATAGGAATTTTGTGTTTTATGGGAACTATGGCTATGGGAACCCCATATGCCGCCTTAATCAGCGTAATAGTAGGTATAACCAATGTTATTCCTTTCTTTGGTCCTTATTTAGGTGCAATTCCAAGTGCTATTTTAATATTATTAGTGGATTTTACTCATCCATTAAACTGTTTATATTTCCTTATATTTATTTTGGTTTTACAGCAGCTTGATGGAAATGTAATTGGGCCTAAAATTCTTGGTGATTCAACAGGATTATCAGGATTCTGGGTTATTTTCGCTATTACAATCTTTGGTGGTCTTATGGGAATTATGGGCATGGTAATTGGTGTGCCAGTTTTTGCAATATTCTATGCAGTAGTAAAGAGTTTGGTAAAGACTGCATTAGAGAAGAGGGCATTGCCGACAGAAACGCTTCCTTATATGACGGTTGGCTCTATAGATGATAAGGTTTTTTCTGAATATACTCCACCACAGAAGAAAACAAAAGCCAAAAAAGATAAGAATGAAACCAGTATAAACGAAAAGTCAGTTGAGAATGCAAATGAGAATGAGAACTCAGAAGCAGGAGAGGACAACTAAGAAATGAAATTTGTAATACAGCGTGTAAGTAAGGCATCAGTTTCCGTTGATAATAATGTGATCGGGACAATTAATCA
>JAVBUZ010000071.1:0-2605 GCA_031554725.1 Lachnospiraceae bacterium
AGTACATCATTATGAAGAGGGGCATGACAGATATGTTCTTACTTATCCAGAAGAGATTGAGTCAAAAATCTCAAAATTGGAACAGTCAATGAATGAAGAATATCCAGATCACACCTCGGCTAGATGGCATGCAATTAAGATGCTTGAAGATGATGAGGAAGTGAAGAAAGAGCATCCAATTGAAATTTCAAGTATTGCAGATAGAAGCTATGAAAAGGAAATTATTAGTCATAAATATAACTATATAGAATCCATTGTAAAAGAGGTTTTATTTCATAAAAAGAAAAAAGCGGCAACAACGGATAAAGTAGATAAAATACTTACCCATGAAGTTTGGGGGATTATTTCTTTCTTAGGAATTATGGCTTTGGTTTTCTTCTTTACATTTACCATCGGCGATATGCTTAAGGGTGTATTTGAACAGATGCTAGAGCTTGTTTCCACGACGACGGCATCAGTGCTATTGGCTATGGGCACAGCAGATTGGTTAAATTCTCTGATTGTAGATGGTATCATTGCGGGTGTAGGTGGTATTTTAACATTTTTACCTAATATATTTATTTTGTTCTTAGCACTTGCGCTATTAGAAGATAGCGGTTATATGGCGAGAGTGGCATATGTAATGGATTCAATTATGGGTAGAGTAGGTTTATCTGGAAAGGCTTTTTTGCCGATGATATTGGGTTTTGGTTGCACGGTTCCTGCAATCATGGCAACAAGAGCCTTGGAGACAGAAAAGGATAGACGAAAAACAATGATTATTACTCCGTTTATGTCTTGTTCTGCAAGATTACCAATATATGTTCTTTTTTCGCAGTTATTTTTTCCAAAGAATTCCGGAATTGTGGCGTTTTCTATGTATGTGATTGGAGTTGTTATTGCACTTATTACAGCCCTTATTATGAATAAGACAGAAAAAGGAGTAGAGAATGACTCTCTATTAATAGAGCTTCCAGAATACAAACATCCAAATGGAAGAACCATTAGAATTTATGTTTGGAATAAAGTAAAGGATTATTTATCTAAAGCAGGAACAACCATTTTCTTGGCATCCATTGTTCTTTGGTTTGTACTAAATTTCAATATTCATGGAATGGTTATAGATGCAGCAGATAGTTTTGGGGCTGTAATTGGTAAAGTATTAGTTCCCATTTTAAAACCAGCAGGACTTGGTATGTGGCAGATTGCTATGGCGCTTATTGCAGGTGTTTCAGCCAAAGAGGTTGTTGTTTCAAGTGTTGTTGTTTTATTTGGTGATGCAGGAGCAAATGCAGGCATGCAAGGAATCGTCCAAAATATTCAGGCAATGGATCCTAGCTTTGGGCCATTGAATGCTTATTGCTTGATGTTGTTTTGCCTTCTTTATGTTCCGTGTGTAGCAACTGTAGCAACAGTAAAGAAGGAAAGTGGTTCGTGGAAATTCACTTTAAAAACCATCTGTTTTCAGATTTTGCTAGCATGGTTAGTTTCAACAGCAGTATTTCAAATTGGAAGCTTATGGTTATGATATTTTTTTAACAATATGCTTGATTTCCCCCTGACTTTATGTTTTACTATGTATAGTTAGAGTAATATATTCGGGAGGGCTAGTTATGAGTAGTATGCGAGGAATAGATACTCCAGTCAGACAAGGGAGAAGAAAAGTTTTTAAGGAAGTAGCAAAGCTAGCATATACATCACAGAATTTAAAGGATGATATGGAGGCTTTACCGTATAAAATGGTAGAAGAGGAAGCGATCTACTGGGAAAGCGTGTATCGTGAAAGAGCAATCATTCGTGAGAGACTTCGTTTAGCTATGGGTATGTCGCTGCGTCCAGAAAATAGAAACAAACCAGGACATTTAACAGAAGGGGTTGAAGAAAGTAATATTGATGAAAAATATTATGAACCACCACTAATGCAGGTTATTCCTTCCGCATGTAATGCTTGTCCTGAAAATCACTATGAAGTTACAAATACCTGTATGGGTTGTGTAGCGCATCCATGTCGTGAGGTTTGCCCAAAGGGTGCCATGACAATGGTAGGTGGTAAGTCCTTTATTGACCAAGAAAAATGTATTAAATGTGGTAAATGTAAGGATGTATGCCCTTATGATGCCATCTCTCATAAGCAAAGACCTTGTGCCAATGCTTGTGGAATAAATGCCATAAAAAATGATGATAAAAACAGAGCTGTTATAGATAATGATATTTGTGTATCATGTGGACAATGTATGGTAAGCTGTCCTTTTGGAGCAATTGCTGATAAATCTCAAATCTTTCAGTTAATAAGAGCGATGCAATCAGGCAAAGAAATTATTGCGCAGGTAGCCCCAGCTTTTGTGGGTCAGTTTGGACCGAAAGTGACTCCTGATATTTTCAAAGCGGCTTTAAAAGAGCTGGGCTTTGTGGATGTGTATGAGACAGCTATTGGAGCGGACTTGGGCTGTATAGAAGAAGCGGAGCATTATGTAAAGGAAGTAGTAACGGGAAATCAACCCTTTAGTTTGACTTCTTGTTGCCCATCTTGGTCGGTGATGGCAAAAACCTTATTTCCAGAGACTATTGATAAAATTAGCAATGCCCTTACTCCGATGGTAGCAACTGCTAGAATTATAAAGGAAAA
>JAVBUZ010000020.1:0-12745 GCA_031554725.1 Lachnospiraceae bacterium
TACTATAATAATCAAAGAATTAAGCAGAAACTATCTTGGATGAGCCCTGTAGAATACAGACTTAGCCAGGTGGCATAAAAATAGCGAAGCAGTAAAAATACTACTTCGCTATAAAGTCTAACTTATTGGGGTCACATCAGAAAGAACTCTCACTGGGCATTTTTTATTTCATAAAATGGAAATTATTGAAAATGGACAATATAACTACGCGATTATAAAAAAAGCAATATTACTAATGTATAAAAAAATCTATAAAAATAGAAAATAAACTGTCAAAAGCATGATTGTCAATTGAAAATTAAAGGACTAAAATCACTGTGATTGTTAGCAATTATAAAAGAAAATAATCATATATAGAAAGGGAGTGAGGTAGATGGATGCGCTGGTGGAAAAATTACTGGAAGAACTAAATTGTGAAACGGTATTTACCATTCCTGTACTAGGTGGAATACCCATTACGGAGGCAGTAATAGTAAGCTGGCTAATTATTGCAGCGGTGGCGCTACTTTGCATTATCTGTGTTCGAAACTTAAAGGTGGAGCACCCGGGCACGGGTCAGCTTTTGCTAGAAGGTGTGGTAAGCAAGGGCTACGGGTTTTTTGAAGAAATAATGGGAGAACATGGAAAAGAATATATTCCATATCTCATAGCAGTAGCACTCTATATTGGGCTGGCAAATCTAATCGGAATATTAGGATTTAAGCCACCTACAAAAGACATTAATGTAACCGGTGCATTAGCAATAATGAGTATTTTGCTAATAGAGCTTGCGGGTATTCGAGCGCGAGGTACAAAAGGGTGGTTAAAAAGTTTTGCAGAGCCAATGGTATTTATATTGCCAATTAATATATTAGAAGTATTTATCAAGCCACTTTCGCTATGTATGCGATTGTTTGGAAATGTGTTAGGCGCTTTTGTTGTGATGGAACTTTTAAAAATGTTGGTTCCAGCAGTAGTGCCAGCGGTGTTTAGCTGCTACTTTGATATTTTTGACGGATTGATACAGGCTTATGTGTTTGTGTTCCTAACCGCTTTGTTTATTAAAGAGGCAGTAGAAGTATAAAAATAATAAGAAAAAAAGGAGAATAAATTATGCCAACAACATTATTAGTAGCAATAGGAGCAGGTATCGCAGTATTAACAGGTATAGGAGCAGGAATTGGAATTGGAAAGGCAACTGCATCAGCAGTGGATGCCATTGCAAGACAGCCAGAAGCAGAGGGCAAAATCAGTAAAGCTTTAATTATGGGCTGCGCATTAGCAGAGGCAACCGCTATTTACGGATTTGTTATTGCCTTAATGATTATTTTCTTCTTAAGATAGGAGCGATAGGGTATGCTGAGTTTAAATCCATGGGATATGGTTTGGACGGTTGTAAATATTCTGGTTCTATATGCGGTTCTAAAAAAGTTTTTGCTGGGGCCCGTTATGAATATTATTCATGAACGTGAGGCGATGATAAATGGGCAGTTTGAAGCGGCAAAGCAGGAACAAGAAACAGCCGAACAGATGAAGTTAGAATATAGTGAAAAGCTTGAAAGTGCACACGCTAAGGCTCAGGAAATTATAGTTGGAGCAAAACAGCGTGCTGAGGATGAATATGCGCAAACGCTGAAAAGAACCCGAGAGGAATCTAAAAAGATGCTAGAAAAGGCACAGACAGAGATTGAAAGTGACAGGGAGATAGCACAGCGTCAGGCACAAGCTGAAATAGCAAAGTTAGCAATGTTAACAGCAAGAAAAATTATGAAAACAGGTGATTTCCATGACGCAAGCAGCAATCAATAATGCAAAGGTGTTATATCAATTGTCTATCGAGCGAGCATATATAGAGGCTGCAGAAGAAGCCTATAATAGTAGCGAGAGCTTGAAGACGGTATTGGAAAGTCCGATCGTATCTTTAGAAAAAAAGTATAACATAATTGATCGAATCTTTGCACTTGAAGAATACCCCAAAGAATTAAATCACTTTTTTAAGGTGATAAGTAGGCTGGGGCAGATGGGTGCCATAGGTGAGATTTTTAAGGCATATTATGATTATTGGAATAAACAGCATAATATTATTCTGGCAAGGGTGCAGTATGCCCAAAAGCCAGAAACTGACGAAAGTAAAAAGACAAGGGAGTTTTTAGCGGAAAGATATCCAGGAAAAGAAATTCAAATAAAAGAAGAAATAGAAAATAGCCTACTAGGTGGAATTCGTATTCAGGTTGGAAACGAAGAATACGACAACAGCTATGACGGGCGATTAAGGCAATTAGAAAGAATATTAATTGGGAGGTGACTTTTGTGAGTTCAATAAATGCAGCAGATATTATTTCCATTATCCGAAGTGAAATTGAGAATTTTGATTGGGAAACTGAAAGCCGCGAAACCGGAACCGTCATTTGGGTAGGTGATGGGATAGCAACAATATATGGAATTGACCATGCCATGTACGGAGAAATTGTTGTTTTTGACAATGGGGTAAAAGGAATGGTTCAGGATATCCGTCAAAATGAAATTGGTTGTATTTTGTTTGGCAAAGATACAGGAATCAAGGAAGGCACAAAGGTAAATCGAACAAAGAAAAAGGCAGGTATTCCAGTTGGGGAAGCGTATATTGGAAGAATTGTAAACGCCTTAGGTGAGCCAATCGATGGAAAAGGCGAAATTGTTTCACAGGAATATCGGGCAATTGAAGAAGAAGCACCCGGAATCGTAGATAGAAAATCAGTAAATACACCGATGGAAACAGGAATATTATCTATCGATGCGATGTTTCCCATTGGACGGGGACAAAGAGAGCTAATCATTGGCGACCGTCAAACAGGTAAGACGTCTATAGCAACAGATACAATGATTAACCAAAAAGGTAAAAATGTTATCTGCATCTATGTAGCAATTGGTCAGAAGGCTTCAAGCGTTGCAAAGATTGTATCAACACTTGAAAAGCACGACGCAATGGAATACTCCATTGTCCTATCATCAACGGCAAGTGATCCCGCGTCACTGCAATACATTGCGCCATATGCTGGCACGGCATTAGCCGAATATTTTATGCATAAAGGACAGGATGTGCTTATTGTATATGATGATTTGTCAAAACATGCTGTAGCATATCGTGCCATATCTTTATTACTAGAACGCTCACCAGGACGTGAGGCTTATCCAGGTGATGTATTTTACTTGCATTCAAGACTACTTGAACGTTCTAGTCGCTTGAATGATGAGCTTGGTGGCGGTTCCATAACAGCACTTCCCATTATTGAAACACAGGCTGGAGACGTATCCGCATATATACCAACGAATGTAATATCCATAACTGATGGACAGATATTTTTGGAAAGCAACCTATTCTTCTCAGGTATGAGACCGGCAGTAAATGTAGGTCTATCTGTATCACGTGTAGGTGGTGCGGCTCAGACCAAGGCAATGAAAAAAGCAGCCGGAAGTGTTCGTATCGATCTTGCACAGTTCCGTGAAATGGAGGTGTTCACTCAGTTTGCATCAGACTTAGATGATGCCACGAAGGCACAATTAAATCATGGAAGGGCGCTCATGGAATTGCTCAAACAGCCGTTATGTCAACCTCTTTCACTACATGAAAAGGTAATAACCTTATGCCTGGCAAATGCGGGTATTTTTGATGATGTGGACATAAAAAAGGTAAAAGAGATGCAGAAGGATATATTGAATTATTTTGATTTGGATTATCCCCAAATAGGTAAGGAAATTGAAGAAGAAGAAACATTAACGGATGAACTTGTGGAGAGGATTTTGGAGATATGGCAAACGCAAAGGAAATTCAAAATAGAATGAAAAGTATTCAGGATACCATGAAAATAACCAATGCCATGTATATGATATCCTCTTCGAAATTAAAAAAAGCGAAGAAAAGCTTAGACGATACAGAGCCATTTTTCTACGCATTACAATTAGCAATGTCAAGAATACTTAGGCATATGCCAGAGATAGAAGACATTTATTTTCAGAGCAATGCGACAAAAAGTCCAGACGAATTGAGTGTTGGTTATATTGTAATTACGGCAGATAAGGGTATGGCCGGAGCATATAGCCACAATGTAACCAAGCTGGCAGAACAAGAAATGGATAAGTACAAAAATTCCAAGCTTTTTGTTTTAGGCGAATTGGGCCGTCATTACTTTGAGCAGCGAGGAATTAACATTGATAAACAGTTTCATTATACGGTACAGAATCCGACCCTAAATAGAGCTAGAAATGTGGCAGAAACAATATTGGAACAATACCAGAGCGGTGAGCTAGATATGGTATATATTATTTATACCAAGATGGTATCACAAGTACAGGAGGAAACCTGTGTATCTCAGCTTTTGCCATTTAAGTCAGCCGAATTTGATGAGGTAAAAATTCCAATAGATATAAGGAGAGAAGAGCTAGCACTGGTGCCCTCCCCCAAAGCATTATTAGATAGAATAGCACCTTCTTATGTTGTAGGATATGTTTATGGAGCTTTGGTTGAATCCTATTCTAGTGAGCAAAATGCTAGAATGATGGCGATGGAAGCAGCAACCAAGAATGCAAAAGATATGCTTCATGAATTAGATATCTTATATAACCGCGTTAGGCAGGCGGCAATTACACAGGAAATTACTGAGGTAATCAGCGGTGCCAAGGCGCAAAAGCGTAAGAAAAGAAAGTAAGGGGAAAGGTATATGGAAAAAGGAAAAATAGTGCAGGTATTAGGACCTGTTGTTGATGTAGAATTTGAAAGTGGTCAGTTACCTTACATTCGTGAAGCTTTGGAAGTAAGTAACGGTGAAAAACGTTGTGTGATGGAGGTTGCACAGCACACCGGAAATAATATAGTTCGTTGTATTATGTTGGCATCTAGTGAAGGGCTACATAGAGATATGGAGGTCACTCCTTTAGGGGATGCAATAAAGGTTCCAGTAGGTGAACAAACCTTAGGAAGATTATTTAATGTGCTTGGCGAAACCATCGACAATGGCGAAAAGCTAGAAGCGCCAGAGGAGTGGGTAATACACCGTGATCCTCCCAGCTTTGAAGAACAGAATCCAGCAGTTGAAATATTGGAAACGGGAATTAAGGTAATTGACTTATTAGCACCTTATGCCAAGGGTGGTAAAATAGGCTTGTTTGGTGGTGCAGGTGTAGGCAAGACGGTTCTTATTCAGGAACTAATTAGAAACATTGCTACAGAACATGGTGGTTATTCTATTTTTACTGGTGTAGGTGAGCGTTCTCGAGAAGGCAATGACTTATGGACAGAAATGAAGGAATCTGGTGTTCTAGAAAAGACAGCCCTAGTGTTTGGGCAGATGAATGAACCACCAGGAGCACGTATGCGAGTGGCAGAATCTGGGCTTACAATGGCAGAATATTTTCGTGATGAAAAACATCAAAATGTCTTACTATTTATTGATAATATATTTCGTTTTACCCAAGCGGGTTCGGAGGTATCTGCACTTCTTGGAAGAATGCCATCAGCAGTAGGCTACCAGCCCACCTTGGCAACAGAAATGGGTGAGTTGCAGGAGCGGATTGCTTCTACAAAAAATGGTTCCATTACATCAGTACAGGCAGTTTATGTACCAGCAGATGATTTAACAGACCCAGCACCAGCTACTACTTTTGCTCATCTTGATGCAACAACGGTATTATCCAGAAAGATTGTGGAGCAAGGAATTTATCCAGCGGTTGATCCACTTGAATCCACTTCCAGAATCTTAGAGGCAGATATTGTTGGTGAAGAGCACTATCAAGTGGCAAGAAAGGTACAAGAGACCTTACAGAAATATAAGGAGCTACAGGACATTATCGCCATCCTCGGAATGGAAGAACTCTCAGATGAAGACAAAACAATTGTATTTAGGGCAAGAAAGATGCAGAAGTTTTTGTCTCAGCCTTTCCACGTGGCAGAAAACTTTACTGGAATTAAGGGCGAATATGTGTCAGTGGAGGAAACTATCCGTGGATTTAAAGCAATTATTGATGGAGAAATGGACGGATATCCTGAAAACGCATTCTTTAATGTAGGAACAATTGAAGATGTAATAAAAAAGGCTGAAGAGATATCAAAACAAGCAGTGTCATAAGAGGTGGCAGAATGAATACATTTTATCTGAAAATAATATCAGCAAACCGAATTTTTTTTTCTGGCAAGTGTCAATCAATTATTTTGCCACAGTATGATGGGCAAAAAGAAATATTAGCCCACCATGAAGATATGGTAATTGCGATTGATGAGGGGGAGATGCGCTTTAAGCCAGCAGAAAGTGAAGAGTGGTTATATGCATTTGTGGGAATGGGACTTGTGCAGATTTTTAATAACCGTGTAACACTACTGGTGGAAACGGCAGAATCACCGGAAGAAATAGATGTTGCTAGGGCAAGGGAAGCAAAAGAGCGAGCTAAGGAGCAACTGCGTCAGAAGCAGAGCTTGCATGAATTTTATCATTCCCAAGCATCTCTTTCCAGGGCCATGTCGCGACTAAAGGTAACAAGTAAATATTTATAAGGAATTCTACAGCACCAGCTCCTTTCATAGTGTCCGGTAACTGGTATATCGCCCTATTGGCTCCCTGATTAAGGATATTATCAATATTTGGTTGTTTTTGCTGGGGTTAGTTAATCTGGATAAATAGGACGAGATAAAAATCTCGTCCTATTAATTTGGTGCAAATCGCAAATAATAGGACATCTATCCAATTGCGCCATAAATTGGAGTGGTAAAAAAGTTGTCACAGAGCCCATTATTTTGTATAATAAGTTCGTACCTAGAAGTAGAAAGTGGTATTATTGTTATTGAAGTAAAGAAAGGCAATGATATGTATATGAGAAAAGGAATAAAATTGGGGACGGCAATGCTTCTTGCGGCAGTATTGTTCTTTGAACCACATTTATCATACATAGTGCGGGCAGAAGAAGATATTGTTTCTGGCGGAGATGCACTGAACCTTGGAGTGGAGCTTTTTCAAGGCGAAGAGCCGGTGGAAGAAGAGACTAAAGGCAATGAAGAGGCAGAACTTGCATTACAAGATATTTTAAAAGACAGAGTAGTCATGGCGCTTGTATATTTGAGCGATGAATACCCGCTAAGGACGGGGGCATCTTATGATAGCGAGACAATCGTGAATGTTCCAAGTGGACAGCAAGTACAGATTCAAAATGTTGTTATAAGTGAAGGTACCCAGGCTTGGGAATACGTAAAGCTATATTATGGGGAACAACTATATGAAGGTTATATTCCTAGAAGCAATTTGGCGTGTTCGGATGAGGTGTTTCTGGAATGGGAGAGTGAGTATAATATGAACCCTCAGCCCCTTAGGCTATTTAACCTAAGAGCGGCGGCAGAACCATATTATGCAGATATTGCACAGTTTCCAGAAAGCTATCAGGCGGCCCTCATAGCACTAAAGACAGCGCATCCAAACTGGACCTTTGTAAAAATGAACACGAATTTGGATTGGAACTATGTAGTATCGCAAGAGATGGTAGGAGCTAGAAGTCTTATTCCATCCTCTTTTGCATCATATATGCAAAATGGATTATATGGTACAAGCTGGGCATATGCTAGTCAGGATACATTAAAATATTATTTGGATCCGAGAAATGGACTTACGGAAAACAATATTTTTCAGTTTGAGCTTCTTACTTATAATGCCAGCTATCATACAGAAGCAGCAGTGCAAAGTTTTCTAAATAATACCTTTATGTCAGGTATTGCGCCTGGAACATCGATGACCTTTGCACATATCTTTTGGGCTATCGGTAAAGAACAAAATGTAAGTCCCTTCCATTTGGCATGTAGGGTGTATCAGGAGCAAGGGAAAGGAACCTCTCCACTTATTTCAGGAACCTATCCTGGGTATGTAGGATACTATAACTATTTTAATATAAGTGCTTCGGGAAAAACAAATGAAGAAATATACATCAGTGGACTTACTAAGGCAAAAGAGCAAGGGTGGACGGATGCGTACTTTTCCATTTTAGGTGGTTCTAAGGTTATTTCAGCAAACTATATTTTAAAGGGACAGGATACCCTTTATTTACAGAAATTTGATGTAGATAATAGCTATGATGGCATGTTTTGGCATCAATATATGCAAAATATATGTGCACCAACTAGTGAAGGACAAAATGTCCGTAAGCTTTATGTCAATGCTAATTCATTAGAAAATACCTTTGTATTTAAGATACCAGTTTATAATAATATGCCAAGCACAGCGTGTCCTCTGCCAACGGTATCTTATACAGTAGCAGTAACACCACCAACAGGATATACAAATGCAAATATCTACCTTGATGGCGTTGAATATGCGGCTACATCTCAAGAGGGACAGTATCTTGTGACTGCACCAAATGGAAATGCAAAAACAGCGGTTATGTATAAATATAATGAAGCAGGCGTTCCAATAGGAATGTATGTGTGGAGTTTAAGTCACAACGGTGTGAAGTATGAAGCTACAGCAGTACCAGGCTTAGAGGATTTATTGAGCTATCATGGTTTCTCCATAAGAATTGTTGGAAAATCAGGAATTCGATTTAAAACAGGTATTTCTTCTAGCGTAAAGCAGCAGCTAAAGGGTACAGGCGTGGCTGGATATACGTTAAAGGAATATGGAACTCTTTCTATGAGTGGCACAAACAAGCCGCTGTATCCTTTTGTTAAGGGAGGAACAAAGGTTTTGAGTGGTATGGCGTATGGTAAAAATTCGTCGGGTACATTAGAAGATTTGGTTTACGAGACAGTTTCAGGAAGACAACGTTTTACATCGGTATTAGTAGGTCTTCCAGCAAGCCAATACAAAACGGAATTTGCATTTAGAGGCTATATAACTTTGGTAAAGGATGGCGCGGAGATAACCTTATATGGGCCAAGCGTTCAAAAGAGTATATATTCTATAGCACAACTAATGATTTCGGAAGGGAAATATGATGAGGGATCTAGCGTAGATTTATTTTTACGCCAGTTGATAATAGATGCAGATAATCTAGAATAGCAAAAAAAGGAAGTTCAATTAAGAAAAGGGAAAAGGGAAGTATGAAAAATACGAAATTAAAACTTATAGCGTTGGTAATTTCAGTTTCTTTTGTTTTTGGTGGATGTGGGGATTCTATTAATGCAAGTGTAGGTGCCAATTCTACACAAAAGGAATCCGCTCGTTTGGAGAAAAATGCCATGGAAGAATATGAACAAAAATATACGCAAGGCAAATTTGAACTAAAGGATTACCTAGCACTAGCGGAGCTATATGGTCAAGAAAATATGGTCAGAAAGCAAAGAGATTTGCTAGAGCAGGCATATCGTCTTTACAGAGATGACGAAGCGTTAGGCGTTCTTCGTGGAATTACGGTAAACATTGTGGAAGAAGGTACTACAATTAAAGAAGAAACAGAAAGAATGCTTACCAATATAACAACGGATGGATATTTGAATGAAGCGGTTGCTATGCTTATTAGCAATGACTGGATGAATAATTTTATGCCGAAGCTAAAAGAAGGCAGCAGAAGATACTACCAAGCGCGCGAGGATGGACAAGTAAGCTTTTTTACTGAGGTAGGCTATGATGAAGCAGGAAATGCCTATTCTTCGGTTTGGTATGTGAAAGAAGATGGAAGTGTATGTCTACTTATGAAAAGTGGAGATGCTATTCAGATGCTGACAACACAAGTGGTGGATGGTGCATATCAGGGTGCATTTGAGTCATGGTTATGCATTGCAAGCACAGGGGATATCTACCATGAAAGGGGAACCTTTAAAGATGGTATCTGTGTAGGCGATTATACAGCTAGTGTTAAATATGGTGAAGGCAGTAGCGATTTATTTTCGCTATGGTGTAGCCGTGAAGATATGGAAATGACAGAATATGCAGGAAGCTTTAGTGAAAGTGGGGCGACTCTAGTAGAGCAACCGGCAAGTGAAGCTTTTGAAGTGATAAGTGGTGGCAATGGGGAAGAAAAGAAGGTTGCCTATGCTCATACTGAGGATAAGAAAAATTATTTGTTTATGAATGTTATGGAAGGTGTAGAGGCGGATTCCTATACTTTTGATTATATGGTGTTAGGACTAGATACCTTCCCACGATTCACATTTTATGTACCCAAAGAAGAGGCTATAACAGAAGAGAAGCTTGGAAAAATGCTTCATGTTGGCGATGTGAAGCTTAGAGTGTATGATTCTAAATTGCAATGGTATGATGGTGATACATGGTATACCGTGGGGGATGTGACGGACTTCGTTGAGGGTGATCCCTTCTATGCATATCTCGAAGAACAACAAACACAAGAAACCGATGTGGTAGATGGTGGAAAAGCAGATGTATATAAGGGCAGGGGAGCAGGAAGCGTAAAAGAACAAAAAGCAAATGATACGCCAACAACCCCAAAGAATCCGAATAAACCAGCAAATTCGAATAAACCAACAACCCCGACGACCCCAACAACTCCAACAACTCCTACAACTCCAACTACACCAACAACCCCGACAGGATCGGACAATACTCCAACAGATAATGGCGGTGGAAATAACAATGGTGGTGGAAATGAGAACACCGGAGGAGGTAGCAATACAGGTGGAAATACCCCAAGCGGTGGAGACACTCCAAGCGGTGGAAATACCCCAAGTGGCGGAGATACCCCGAGTGGCGGCGACACTCCAAGCGGAGGAGATACCCCAGGCGGAAATGATGGACAAGATATGGAATATGGAGATGATTATCTATAAAAGATGTAAATAAGTACAAAAAAAGAATCTGCATTTCATTGTAGGTTCTTTTTTATGTGAGTTTATTTAATCAAATCAATATACTGTAATAAGAGTTTTTCGTTAATTGTACCTTGAACCCCAGTAACAATGTTACCATCCGCATCTATAAAGATGGTAGTGGGAATAGAACGGATTCCATAGGTATAGGCAGCATCCTGGGTGGTGTCAAAGTAGACAGGGAAACTGTAAGCGTTCTCTTCTACAAAGGCGGTAGCAGTTTCCACAGTCTCACGTTGGCCATCTGTTAGATTGATCATTATAAAAGTGACATCTTCGCTGAGGTCTTCATAAACTTGATTGAACTCTGGCATTTCAGATTTGCAAGGAGAGCACCAGCTTGCCCAGAAATTAAGGACAATTGGTTTGCCAACGAGGTCTAAAAAGCTAACAGAATTTCCATCCTTGTCAAGCACCGTAAAATCAGGTGCTTTTTGTAATTCTTTTTTTGATTCAGCAGTTTCAGTACCTACGGTACTTTCTTCCTTTGTAATACCTAGATTATTATTAGAATCCACATCTTTGCTGAGAATTTTATATGCTACTCCAGCAGTTGCAATTAGAAATACCAATATTACCATGGTTAAAATTAGTTTTATATTTTTTGACATTTAAAATCTCCATTTTTAGTTTTAATTAAAGGGTTAGTAAGGATAAAAAACGCCCCATATATCCAGTTGCCATTAACAGCCCAATGACTATAAGTAAAATGCCGGAAATAAAGGTAATTGCTCGGTAATTGCGTTTAATAAATTGAAAAGCTTCTTTGAGCTGGTCAATGAGTACGGCACTTAGAACGAAAGGGATTCCCAGTCCAAGAGAATAAACAAGTAGCATTATTATTCCTTCGAAAGTTCCACCCTGTCTGGAAGCCATCATTAATGCAGAACCTAGAAAAGCGCCTACACAAGGTGTCCAGCCAATGGAAAAGATAATTCCAAATAGTAGGGAAGAAAAAAAGTTTAAGTTTTTGGTGTTGGCAGTCTTTTGGGTAGTTTGATTTAAGAAGCCAATTTTTAATACACCCATAAAGTTTAAACCTAAAACAATAACAATGCCTCCAGTGATTATATTAACAGCAGTGCTGTAATCTTGCAAAAACCGTCCCACGGTTCCTGCAAATGCCCCAAGTAAAACAAATACAAGCGTGAAACCAAGGACAAAGCCAAGAGAGTTGGTCAGAGTCCTTTTTTTATTTGATTCACCTGCCGCAAAAAAGGAAATATAGATTGGAAGCATTGGCAATAAACAGGGTGAAACGAAAGTAATAATTCCTTCAAGGAATAGTAGAAAAAGTTGTATCGTCATAGCTAAGGTGCCTTTCATTTGGAATATGTAGATTCATTTTTTTAGGAGAAAAATTTTTTGAAATAATAATTTAAATTTTATTTGTAAATGCAATAACGAAACTACCATTCCGTAAGAGCAGTGTAGAAAAACGTTGGTACTTAAATCTGGTATTGTCAGATTTTATGTACCATTACGTTTTTCTTCAAACGAGAGTGCCTGCTCGATGGAAGGTCATTTTCGTTATTGCTATTAAGAAATTATATACAAATGTCTAATACAAATAACTATTCAATTAAAGAAATAATCTCCCTCATTTTATCATCCGTATATTCTCTGCCACCAGACACAATTTTGTCAATCTGCATATAGTGAAGGATTTCCATACCGCAGGTTTGAAGCGTATCTTTGATAAAGGCGCCATCAACAGGATTGTGGAAATAGTTTTCAAAGACATCAACAGGAGTTTCCATGGTGGTTATAACAATTGCCTTTTTTGTAGTTAATTGTCCAATCATTTCTCCCTGCTCTCCATGGTGATAGGCCCAGCCAGGTAGGAGCACCTTGTCACAGAAACCTTTTAAAACAGCGGGCATGGAGCCCCACCAAATAGGAAATGGAAAGATTAGAACATCTGCTTCTTCAATTTCTTTCTGATAAGCGGTAACTAGTGGATCAGCGGCGCGACCCTGTCCCCAAGCTTTTAAA
>JAVBUZ010000093.1:0-28317 GCA_031554725.1 Lachnospiraceae bacterium
TGTAAAGCCAAGGTCAGCCGCAACATCTAAACGCCAGCCGTCTGCATTAAAAGGAGGAGATACCCATTTCCTACCAATATTTAAAATATAATTTAGTAGTTCCTTTGATCCTTCAAAATTTAACTTCGGAAGTGTATCGTATCCCCACCAGCCATCATAAGTTCCATTATACGGCCACTTATCCTGTTCACGAAATAGAAAGAAATTTCGATATGGGCTTTCAGAAGAAACATATGCCCCTTGCTCATAGCCTTCTCCATTTTCATATATTCTTTCTCGATCTAACCACTTATTAAAAGAACCACAATGATTAAATACACCATCAAGGATAACCCTCATGCCTCTTTTATGAGCTTCCTTTACTACTTCAATGAACATTTCATTACTTGCCTCTAAATTAACCTTGTTGGTTACGCGGTTAATGTACTTAGAAGCAAAACGATTCTCTAGCTCACCTTCTGCCAGAAGCTCGCCTTTATCATCTATAATTTTTCCAAAATGGGGATCTATATAGTCATAGTCCTGAATATCATATTTATGATTGGAAGGAGAAACAAATAGGGGATTAAAATAAATAACCTCTATTCCTAGTTCTTCCAAATAGTCCATTTTATCTAAGACACCCTGTAAATCACCGCCATAAAATTCCCTAACCCCATCAGCATCAGGATATTTATTCCAGTCCTCAACCTTTTTTGTATGTGCATTAATATAGGTGTATTCGCCTGATTCTACATCATTAGATTTATCTCCATTATAAAAGCGATCCACATAAATTTGGTACATTACTGCGCCCTTGGCCCAATCAGGTGTTTTAAATCCAGGTAACAAAACAAAATCATAATACTCGTCTGCCTCATTTACTAAGCCTCGAGCATCATAATTCATTGAAATTTTTCCAATTTTAATTTCAAAATGATAAGTCACTTTTTCATTATCTAGTTGGAGATTATATATATAATAGTCAAATGTCTCATCTGACTCGCCTTTTGTCATTAATAGCTTTTGGCCCTTGTGTACCAAAAAAACAAAATCTACATTATTTTTAGCTGCTCGAAAGCGAATGGTAACCTCATCATAAGCTCGTGGCTCACATGGTGTTACATATTCCTTGGTTGTATCGCTAAAAAGAGCTCTTCGGTTAAACACTGGGCGCATAGATGCAATATATTGCCGATTGTGCTCTGTTTTCTTTAGATGCTCCATATCCATTTTTAAAGTCCTCATTTCATCTACATAATAAACTCATTCTATATTACTTATCTCGTAAGTTCAAGAGATTTTATACCTTGCGCGAGTGCGCAACCTTGCGAAACACTTTTACTTTGTATAAACAAAGTTTATACAAAGTAAAAAAGACAGCTTACGCGGCTGTCCTTTTTAGAGAAGGTATTTCTTATGGGGTATAGCAAAAACTATATAATGTATTGGGGGGGGTTACAAATAGTATAATAACACAGCCCATACATAGCGTCCATTCTCATAATTCAAAAACATTACAAAAACGGCCGTTAGTTTTTGTTTAAAATGCACAAAAATGCTTTGTGCATTTTTACCAACCTTCTTCTTTATCCTTTGTGGCTTCTATATAGTTCTTAAATTTCAAACAATGCTTCAAACTCTTCTCTGCCAATTTTTTCCTTCTGCAAGAGTAAATCTGCTGTGCTATGAAGAACCTTTTCATTCTCCATAATAATTGCTTTTGCCTTGGCATAACAATCATCAATAATACTTTTCACTTCTCTATCAATCTCTCCAGCTACTGATTCACTGTGAGATCTTTGATGTGCCAAATCACGCCCAATAAATACTTCATCTCCATCGTCATCATAATTAATCACGCCAATGTTGTCTGACATACCAAATCTTGTTACCATTTTTCTTGCTACCTTTGTAGCCTTTTTAATATCACTTGAAGCTCCGGTCGTAATATCATCAAAAATAATTTCTTCTGCAATTCTACCACCTAGTGATACCATAATGTCTTGTATCATTTTCCCTTTTGTTAGGAACATTTCATCCTTCTCTGGAAGTGGCATTGTATACCCGGCCGCCCCAAGACCTGTAGGTATAATGGAAACCGTATATACTGGTCCAACATCAGGAAGTACGTGGAATAAAATTGCATGGCCGGCTTCATGATATGCTGTAATCTTTTTCTCTTTATCAGAAATAATACGGCTCTTCTTTTCTGCTCCAATGCCTACCTTGATAAAGGCTCTTTTTATATCTTCTTGAAGAACATAGCCTCTATTTTCTACTGCTGCATTAATTGCTGCTTCATTCAATAGATTTTCTAAATCTGCGCCTGTAAAGCCTGCCGTCGTCTGCGCAATTTGCTCTAGGTTAACATCCTCTCCTAGAGGCTTATTTCTTGCATGTACCTTTAGAATTTCTTCTCTTCCACGCACATCTGGTGCACCAACTGCAACCTTTCTATCAAATCGACCTGGACGTAAAATAGCTGGGTCTAAGATATCAACTCTATTTGTTGCTGCTAAAACAATAATTCCCTCATTAATACCAAAACCGTCCATTTCTACAAGAAGCTGATTTAGTGTCTGTTCTCTTTCATCATGTCCGCCACCCATACCAGTTCCACGGCGTCTTGCAACTGCATCAATTTCATCAATAAAAACAATGCAAGGAGAATGTTTTTTTGCATCTGCAAATAAATCTCTTACGCGTGATGCACCAATACCTACAAACATCTCCACAAAGTCAGAACCCGAAATACTAAAGAAAGGAACATTTGCTTCACCAGCGATTGCCTTCGCAAGCAAGGTTTTACCTGTTCCTGGAGGGCCCTCTAGTAAAACACCTTTAGGAATTCTTGCCCCCACCTTTGTGAATTTGGAAGGTTCTTTTAAGAAATCAACAATTTCTTCTAGCTCTTCTTTTTCTTCTTTTAGTCCTGCTACATCCTTTAACGTAATCTTGATATCTCCAATGGAAAGTCTGGCGCGACTTTTTCCAAAATCCATCATCTTACTAGAACCGCCACTACCTGCATTTTGTGCATTCATCATAACAAAGATAAAAGCCCCAACAATTACAATAACCAAAATAGGTAGCATATTTGTTAAAAACCAGTTTTCACGCTGAATATCTAAAATGGTTGGTTCTATTCCATAGCCCTTTACCAATTCTTCTAGTTCTCTTACATCTGTTGCATATAACTTATAGTTATCTCCAGATTTTAAGACTACCTCTAAATATCCTGTTGGCGCTTCTGCATTGGGCTGAATTAAAATCTCTGTAACCTGCCCTGCCTCTATCGCCTTTATTAAATCACTTCTTGTGTAATCACTTTCCTTTTTGCCTGATAAATTAATATAAATTAATATAAATAGCAATCCTATTATAACAAAGAAATAGGAATTAAACCCTTTTGTGTTTTGCTTCAAATCGTGCCTCCTTTTGATGAATTATCTATTCATCATTTAGTTATCAAATTCTACTACTCCGATATAAGGAAGGTTACGATATTTCTGATCAAAATCTAAACCATATCCTACTACAAACTCATCTGGAATCTGAAATCCAGTGTAGTCTACATTTACATCAATTACTCGTCTTTCTGGTTTGTCAAGAAGAGTACATAGGCTTAAGCTCTTGGGCCCTCTGTCTCTCAACATTTCAAGTAGATAGCTTAATGTTCTGCCAGAATCTACAATGTCTTCAATTACAATAACGTCTTTATCCTTTAGTGGCTCATCTAAATCCTTTACAATCTTTACAACGCCACTAGATTTTGTTTCACTTCCATAGCTTGAAACAGACATAAAATCTAAAGATACTGGTACTGTTATTCTTTTTGCTAATTCGCACATAAAGAAGCTTCCGCCCTTTAATACACATACTAAATGTACTTGTTTTCCTGCATAATCCTTACTTATCTGATCACCAATTGCTTGGATTCTCTCATCTACCTCTTGCTCTGTTAATAAAACCCTTACATGCTCTGCCATGAATCATGACCTCCTCTTAATTGTACCTGTAATATTCTTTTCGTACTTTTACTCACTTTATATTGTTGACTGATTCGATAACCTATTACCCATATTATATGCTCACCATCGGCTAACATCCATAAGGAATCTCGCATTCTTTTCGGTATCTTTTCATCTACCATATAATTTTGAATGGTCTTTTTTGACAAGGACTCATTTATCGTCAAAAAGTCACCTATCCTCCTGTTTCTTACACTTAAACATTTAGTAATTTTATCATAATCAAACCATTTCGTATACTGATTTTCTGGAATATTCTGATTTTCAGAAGATTCTATTAACGTAAAATCAAGGATACCAAGTCGCGGCACCTCTACACTATACCCATTTTCTGGACAAATTATCCATTCCTGTGATTTCTCTTCTTGCTTAGTCTGATGTTTTTCAAAAAAAACCTTATCATATTCTCTTCTTACACAAATTTCATAAGGCAAATGAATTTCCCTATTTCCAATTTCAGTGAATAGACCATCTACACTATTTATATGAGCAGCTGTAATATCCCGTTTGGTAGAAGCCATTTGCTCTAAACATCGTAAAATCAATTGTTTTCTTATAAGGACATGATACTCATCAAAAAAACTGCATTGGGCACTTACCTTCTCACTATTTATAGTCGTAATTGCCTGCATATATGCTTTTTCTACAGCTTGCTCTATAAACTCTTGGGTTTCTACTAAGATATCCGCTGTATTTGCCATGTGCCCAATAGCACCTTTTACAATATTATTTTCCGCATATGGTAAAATATGATGGCGAATTTTATTTCTTGTATAAGTATCCTCTTCATTCGTGCTGTCTATACAGTATTTAATACCTCTTTTATTAAGATAAGCTTCTATTTCCCATCTTTCTACACAAAGCAAAGGGCGTATTATATTGTCTCGCACCGCTTTTATTCCACATAGGCCTGCAAGCCCGCTCCCCCTAAAAAGATGAAAAAGCATGGTTTCTGCTCTATCATTACTATTATGAGCTATTGCTATCTTGGCTTTTCCTTGCTCTAGCGCCTCTTTAGCATGCTGCTCTAATATATGCGCAAATGCCTCATAGCGTACCTTGCGACCTGCCTCCTCTGTAGATAGCCCTTGCTGTTTTGCTATCTCCTCAACGTCTTTTTCAATAAGAAAAAAGGGCAACTCTAGCTCCTCACATATGGATTTCACATAAGCCGCATCTTCTTTTGCCTCTAGCCTAATGCCATGGTCTATATGCACGACTAGGATATGAAAAGGTATTGCTTTTTGAAGTTCATGCAACACAAATAAAAGGCAAACAGAGTCTGCCCCCCCAGATACACCCGCCACCACACTATCTCCTGGTGATAGCATATGATTTTTTTCCACATAGGCTCTTATTCTTTCTAACATTTCTAAATCCTTATGTTTTCTTTTAAGTCTTTTGTGTCCTAACTTCCAGTTCCTATACACAATATAGTATGTTTTTTAGCAAAATGCAAGTTTTGACTTTATGTATTTTCCCATACCCCGACTACAATAATTGTCATATCATCCTTTATTTTTCCTCTACTTCTATGAATTACATATTGTAATAAGTTTTCTGCTATTTCTTTGGGGTTTTGTAGCTCAATCTTGCTAATAATTTGGCAAATATCTTCTCCATATGCATTTTCTTCAATGGCATCTACTACGCCATCAGACATAATTACCACATAATCACCATCCATAAGCCTACGCTTGGTAATTTCCGTTTCCACCCCTCTAAAAATTCCTAGCGGTAATGTTCTGGTAGCAATTTGCTCTACCATGTGCGCTCTTTTTATATAGGAGTAAGATGCGCCGACCTTACAAAACTCACAGTTCCCATTATATAAATTAAAATTACAGATATCTAGAGTTGACATATTTTGTTCGTCACCACGGGCTACAATGGCGCCATTAACTAAATTTACCGCTGTTCGATAGGAATAGCCTGCCTCCAAAAATTTTTCCATTAAATCTAAAACCTCTTCGCTATCCTCACAGGCCTTTTCTCCCGATCCCATACCGTCCGACAACAGTATCGTCATGTTCCCTGTTTCAGATTCCACAATCGAATAATTATCACCAGACACCATTTCTGTTTCCTTTACTGCCCTTGATGCACCAGTTAATACATGAAAGGCTGCTTCTTCCACAAACGTATAATATCTAGGCAAGTTATCCACAAAATATGGCGCATTGACCCCAGGTACTAGCCTTGTATCCATAAGCACCGATAGCATGTCCGCTATCTCTTCGATTCGATATCCACCTTGTTGCCCTGTTGATATGGTTGCAGATAAGTTCTTCTTCCCCCCCTCTTGCTCAATGTAGAAAATATCTTCGATATCCACCTTTTCCACTTTTAGTGCTTGCGCAATTTGTTTGCCCTTTTTCTCCCCAATGGGTCTATAGCTAAACACTTCGCCAGCCACTTGTGACATTATCGTTGCCATTTCATTTAGATTTTCTGCTAAGAGGCATCTATTTTCCCATAGCTTTCGATGATAAAAATGACTATATCTATCCTCTTCCTTTTCCCACTCAAATTCATTATCAATACTTTTTGCCAACTCCCGAAAGGAATCCGCATAAGTTAACAATTTTCTCTTTCCATACTCTGAAAGCAAAAACATTTTTTCACTTTGCCTTTCACTTACTACCTTTTTCATAATGAGCCTCCATTCTAAAATCTCTCTACATTATAAAAAAGACCTACGTCACTTTTTGTCAAAAATTACAGCTCAAACCCTCTTTTTTCATGACAAAAAAAGCAAATACTAGGTATTTGCTTTTTACTCTTGCTTAAATATAATTTCGCCCTCATATACCAGACCTAGTTTTTCTTTTGCGACTTCTTCCGCATATTTTTTAGTCTGTGTATATTTTCTATATTCTTCTATCTCTTCTGATCGTTCTTTTTCTTCCTTAATTTGTTCTTCTAGCTGCGCTGCTTTTGCCTCATACACTTGGTTCTTTTGGGTTAATTCCACACTCTTTATTGCTACAACAACTAATATCATTATAACCACTAACGACACTAAAAACATGCTGAACTTATTCTGATTTCGCCTGCGATAAGCCGCTCTTCTCTTTGCCATGATTATTCACTCTCTCTGATATCGAAATTATTGTTTACATAAAATTATTTTAAGCATTTTTAATAATGCCGTCAACCTCTTTTTTAAAAAGCGTAAAAATTGCCTTTTTTGTCTGTTACCATATCTTACTACCGTTTTGCCTTTTCTACCTAAAAAAAGAAATGGTTTTTGTAAGATTTTTAATATCTTTCCCAGCATCTTTAATACAAAGCTCAGACCTTTCGAAACCCATTTTACAAAAATGGGACTTATTGTTTTTTGATACAAAAGCATTCCCGTAAGAGCACCAAGCACTGCAAACCATCGCAAGGTTCCGTTGCTCTCCTCATGCATAAGCAGAAACACACTAATCGCACAGAATATCCAAAAACACAGATCTTCCAAAGAAACTAGTAATGATTTATGGGGAATAACTCGTCTAAATATCCGAAAAAGGTCATAAGTAAATGTAAGGAAAATGCCCATTAGTGCAGAGTAAAAAAGAAACATATTTTCACTAATCATCGAACCGCTCATGGTTATTCACCCTACTTAAATAGTTTTGATAGTATAGATTCTCCCTTATTATGATATCCTGGTGTATCAGAGTAGGTTAGACTATCTATTTTTCCATCCACATCTACTTCACCCTTTTCTAAGGTAAGTCTATTTACATGTAGGTCTTCACCCTTGAGCATTAGCATCCCTTGATCTGTTTCCAGCAAAATCTCATGGACATCAAAAGACAGTACATCACATACTCCATTTATGGTACATGTCCTTCTATTTGTTAACATCAATTTATGTACTCGTTGCTTTGTACCGCTTAAATCTTCCATGCAAATACCCCCTACTATAGTCTACGGTGATTATTTCGTGTACACCTTATAGATTATATTAGAGGGCTGGCTAATTTATGACTAATTTATTTATTCTACAAATAGCGGAATAGTTCTTTTGCTTCTTCTTTTTTTACGGTCTCTTGTACATCTAATACTTCTACCTTAACATCCTTATTACCAAAGGAGATAGTAATAATATCGCCCTCTTTTACATTAGTAGAGGCTTTTGCAGGTTTATCATTTATTAGCACACGCCCACCATCACAAGCTTCATTTGCAACCGTTCTTCTTTTTATTAATCGTGATACCTTTAAATATTTATCTAATCTCATATATCTTCTCCCGTTTCCAAAGCAGGTCAAGGTCCTCTTACTTTTCTTTATATAGAAAGAGAACCTATTTCTAGGTTCTCTGAAGTCTACGGAAACTTATTATGCGTTTACCATATCTTTTAAAGCTTTACCAGCTTTAAATTTAGGAGCTTTAGAAGCTGCAATTTTCATAACAGCGCCGCTCTGAGGATTTCTACCTTCTCTAGCTTTTCTTTCGCTTACTTCAAATGTACCAAATCCAACTAATTGAACTTTTCCACCTTTTTTTAATTCATCAGATACAACACCTGTGAAAGCACTTAATGCTTTTTCAGCATCTTTCTTTGAAATTCCAGCTTGATCAGCCATAGCTGCAACTAATTCTGTTTTGTTCATTTCGAACTCCTCCTCTAAATTGAGTTTTCTATTTGTAATTCATTTCTAGATGTCCCTCGTATGGAAACGTCTATAATATTTATAGACGTTTTTACAGGCGTTGTCAAGGTTTTTTGCCCATTTTTAGGCATTTTTACCTCACTTTTCCTTGTAAGATTCATGTTTTTCTATTATGTCCTCTATTCTGTCTACAAGAATTTGCTCTTGTGATAGTTTACTTATCCTAGAAATATCGGATATTGACAGTAAAACATTTCCCACCTGCTCTTTCAGTTCTTCTTTATTCTCTGTGGGCTTTAATTCCTCCAGTTTTTCTACCGCTTCCTTCAGCTTTCTAATATCTTCCTCATAAGTATTTCCAGACTCATATATCTTATCCACTTTTTTAAGCACTTTTACTGCTCTTGTTAAGGCTGGTAGCTCCATTGGGATTTCTCGGAGTGGAGATTCTATCCATTCCTTTCCCTGTTTCTCTTGTTTTTTAATTTCATCCCAATTTTGAAGAACCTCGCTAGAATCTTGAACACTTATATCTCCAAAAACATGAGGATGTCTTCTGACCATTTTTTCTGCCACATCATTTATCACATCAGCCATGGTAAATATGCCTTCCTCAGAGGCAATCTGCGCATGCATAACTACCTGAAGTAGCACATCTCCTAATTCTTCTCTTAAATTTTCCGCATTTCCGGTTTTATCATAAATCCGAATTGCAGAAAGAACCTCTGCTGCCTCTTCCATCATACATGGCTTTAAGCTTTCATGAGTCTGCTCCCTATCCCAAGGGCAACCATTTTCACTTCTAAGGGTCTTAATTATCGAAAGAAAATCTTCATAGCTATATTGTTTATTCATATCCCTTATCCTATTCACTTGTCGTTTCAATTAGTTCTGCAAAGGCAAAAGAAATATCCTTTTCTTCACTGTCTACCTGAATCGTATAGCTTCTTGTTTCATATCCTGTTCTTCGCAGTGTAATAATATGAGCACCTTCTTCTTTTTTAAAGCTTATTGGTGATATACCCACGTAGCTTCCATCTACATATACTTCTGCATCATCAGGACCATCAATGTATACTTTATAGTAGCTTGTTGTGGTTGAAGATGTATTTGACGTGTTCGTACTGCTACCTTCATCTTCGCTGGAAGATGATTCTAGAGTTACCTCCAAACCTGCTGAAGGTTGCGCCACTCTAAAATAAGAGGTGATGGTGCTGTAGCCATCTGCTGTGGCAATAAGCTGATGAATACCATAGGATAAATTAACAGCACTACTTATATCCACCTTCTCACCATCTACATATACCGATGCTGTAGAAGGGCTTGTTGCAAATAAAACCTGTCCAAATTGTGGTTCTGCTACCTTTAAATCTCCAATATCTAAAGTAATTTCTTCGTTTCTATTAATAATTACATTTTTTATTCCATTATTTCCCTTATAACTAATAAAGACCTCATACTTTCCTTCTGGTACCGTCAAAAGCATTTCTTCGGAAATCTTTTTGATGTAAGACTGGCCTAGTTCTATCCAACCACCAATAAAATTCTCATCATTTGCAAGCCTTAGATAGCCATGTCCTTTTACCACCTGAACGCTTTGAACCGTGCTACCAATCCCCTGAAAGGTCAAAATATCCACATTATTGAGGTCCATCTTCTCTATCTGCTCTCCGTCAGAAAATATCAAGGTATCAGATGTGAATTTATAGATATCCGTGCCTATTGTTACGTCTTTTCTGCTCCAATTAATCTCATACTTTTCAACAGATTCATTTTTCCAGCTTTCCGCAGAAAAACATAACTTGTCCAAACGTTTCTTGCTTTTTAGGAACTTTATATCAACGATATCTCCTTCTGTCAATTGGGCTAACGAAATTCCTTGCTCATACTTATCTAAATACACTGTGGCCCCATCAAAGTTTAGGGTATATTTCTTTTCTAAATCCATATTGTAAAAAGTAATTGTAGACTTTTGTGTATCGATATTTGTTATAATTGCAGTATCTGCACTGTCATAGCTACCAGGTCCCGTCATAACAAAGCCTGTATTTTTTTGTTCACCCTTTGGCTCACTTTTTTCATTTATACCTGAAAAAGTGCAACCACAAAAAGCTAGCGTAAAAAACCCTAGAATGCAGGCATATATAAGCTTGTTTTGTACTTTTTTCACTGCTGCTTCTTCCTCACTTTGTATCGATATGCCGCACGGTGTAATCACACCTGCGGCTATCGCTATACTATCACAGAATCCTATGAAAAACTACATGCTTCTAAAGATAGAAGATAGAAACTCCTGTTTTTCTTTTTCTTGGTTTAATAGTTTATCTAATTTTTCCATATTTTTTTCAGGAATCCAAGCCTTTCCTGTGTTGTAATAGAAATTGGCAATTTTCCAAAACTTCTCTGGATAAGCCAATCTATAATATAAGTTAATAAATGATCTTGCCGGTATTGGGCGTACACTGGAATATGCCTCTAAGATATTATTACCCAAACTTTGAGACCAATTACTCTTTTCTAAAATCTTACGCATAAATAAGTACAAATCTCTCACCGGATCATCCATAATACATTTCTCAAAGTTAATAACTGCTTGAGTACCAAATACTTCAATAATATTATGATACTGATAATCACCATGGCACACTATTCCTTGTTGCCTCAAAAACTCATAGTCCTCTGGCATTACAAATTCATTCCACTGCTGTGATACTTCAAATGCCTGATCTAAAAAATAGTCAAATTCATTGGTTAAGTAGATTTCAAATGCGCTCTTTTGGCTTTTTTCTCTCAAAAACCGACGCACCTTCTTTAATTCCTTATTATGTTTTGCATACTCTCTTTCCAGTTGGAACACTGGCATCTTCTCTAAACCATCTTCTTGCTTTAGTTGAATTGTAAGATGTAGCTGCGCTAAGGTTTTCACAGCCTTTGCACACTCCGCCTCGTCATATATATTACATTCTCGGCCTTCAAAATATGTTTTTAGTATATAGGAAACCCCGTCCCCATCTTGCACAAGAAGCTCACCCTCTTTATTGAGAATAATTTCTTCAACCGGGACTGTTTTACTTTCTAAAATTTGATTCAAAATATAATTTTGTACTTTAACCTTTTCTTTCGGTCCTTGAAATTCTTTAAAAATTAATGTTCCTCTATCAGAATCACAAAGAACTGCACCTCTTCCCTTTCTGGTGCGAAGCACTTCTATATCATATTGGCCCAATAAACCAACTGCTCTGTCATTCACTGTCATTCCCCCCATACTCCGATTCGCCCCTTCAAGGGGTCTATCATATCATATGAGATGGAATATTAAAGTATGTTATTTTATGAGGGATAACAAATAATCTTTTGTATTATATTCTGGGTTATCAAGCACTATTTCTAGCATCTTGCTTAAGGTCTCACCCAACTCTTTGCCTGGCTCCATACCTGCTGCGATTAAGTCACTTCCAGTTACCGCCAGCATCTTAAGGCTGACACACTCTTTGTTCTCAAGAACCTCTTCATAACATGCCTTCCAAGCTAAAAGCCTCTGCATTTTTTCTTCTTTTTGAAAAGAGCTTTGTGCTTCCAAATCAGCTTTTTTTACATCAAAAAGAAATGTAATAACATCCTCACCTATTTGATTTATAGCATGGCGAACATTTTTCGCACTAGGCATACCACTATTTCCTCGGTCATGATATAAAACTAATTTTGAAACCTTATAAATAGTATCATTGTCAAATTTTAATCTTCTTAAAATCTGCTTTGTGATTTCCTCGCCAGCTTTTTCATGTCCATTAAAATGATGAATTCCTTTTTCATCTTCTTTAATAGTAACTGGCTTTCCAATATCATGAAGCATCATCGTAAGGCGTAGTATCTTATCTGCTTCTACATACATCATTGAATGTAAAATATGCTCACCCACGCTATAGCAGTGATGAGGATTGTTCTGAGGTGTTACCATTGTTTTATCCCACTCAGGTAAAATCACATGAGTAATTCCCATTTCATATGCCTGACGCAAATACTCAGGATGAGGCGAAGTAACTAACTTCACCAGCTCCACTTGTATTCTTTCTGCACTGATATTTTTTAAATTTTCCACAAGCTTCTTAATTGCTTTAGCCGTTTCTTCTTCAATTTTATATCCAAGCTGGGCAGAAAAACGAATGGCACGCATAATACGCAGTGCATCCTCATTAAATCTCTCCTCTGCACTACCTACACACCGTACTATCTTCTTATTTATATCTCCAAGACCGTCAAAAACATCCACAAGACCTGACTCATCATTGTATGCCATGGCATTAATGGTAAAATCTCTTCTTTTTAAGTCTTCAACTAAATTTTGTGTAAACGTAACTCCTTCAGGATGCCTACTATCTAAATATTCTCCATCTATACGATAGGTCGTTACTTCAAAACCTTCTTTTTCAACCAAAACGGTTACTGTTCCATGCTGAATTCCAGTATCTACCGTCCTACGAAATAAGCTTTTGACTTCTTCTGGCCTTGCTGAAGTAGTTATATCCCAATCATCTGGCACCCTTCCTAAGATAGAGTCTCTAACACAGCCTCCTACAGCAAATGCTTCATATCCAGCCTCATGAATGGTACGAATAATATATTTTACCTTTTCTGGCATCCATACTTTCATCTTAATTCAGTAGCTCCTTATATAATGTCAGGTGTACATAATCACCATTAAACTCAATTTCTGCTTTATCAATCATCATTCCTACTAACAAAAGCTGGCTTGTCTCCCCAGGCTCCCCTGATCCTGCAAGTTCCCAATATATATCCTCAATACCATCATTCTTTTGTTCATTTAAAAACTCTTCTAAGCTGTTCAGGTTTTCTTTATATTCTATATCATAATTTGCTCTAAAGGTAATCAAGTAGTGATTACCTTTTCTTTTAATACTTGATTCCATATCATCTGCACCAATTGCAAAAAAGAAAATGGTTAATTCTTCTATAATTTTAGATACCTTTTTTTCTTCATGTCTCATTTTTTGTTCTCCTCTTCTTATCCCTATAACGCGTCATAAAGCTCTCAATGACGGGTATCATCACAATCGCAACCCAGCCACCGCTAAATCCACTATTATACAGATTTAAGCCTCCATATAGCTGTGTCGTACTCATTGCAATAATGCAATGAAGCATTCCTGCAACCATTCCTGGAATAACACCAAACTGGCCTGCAATTGGCGCAACCCCAACTGCAAAAATAGCTGCCAACTGAATACCTGGCGTCGTTGTTTCAAATTGAGTAATAAAACTTGATAAATAAACTCCTGCTAAAACGGGAAGATAATTCTTTATATGAACACCGAAGGCAGCAAAACCAAAGGCCGTAAAAATTGCTCCAACAACTGGGCCTGATAAATCTCCATCTATAATGCAAATATAGCTAACACATACAATTCCTACAAGTCCCATATTTATTAATGTAGTTCCCGCTCCTTCCATCTGCACAAAATCTGCAACAGAACGGCCCGGATGGCTGAAAATCTTCTTTAGTCCTTTTATGTCGCCTTTATTTATAAATAAGCCATATAAAATAGTTGCAATGAAATATGCATATAGAAAAATAAGAATACGTAAATCCCTTCCTTCTTTCCATAATAGCACTGATTTGCTTTCAATTCCAACAGACTTTAAAACACAAACCATAACAAAGGCTATAATCCCCGCTGAAAATCCTACATTAAACAAATTATATCCCATATGCATAGATACCGTATGCATGGATAATGGCGGAAGTATAAAACCAACAAAAACTCCTGTAGCAATAGCGATAATGAAATTGATTGTTTGCGAAAACGGAAGAATATATACCATTTCTGTAACCAAAGGTGCCATGCAGGTTCCGTACAGACCCGTATAAATATATCTTCCCATGGATACCCTATGCATCTTGGCATACAGAAACGTTCCTAATAGAAGCGGCAAAATATTTACAGGGTTTTTTCCCCATAATGCATATCCCAGATTAATAAAAAGAGCCGCCATTGTAATTCCCGTAAAATGGCTCTTTAGACTTAATAATAATATCATTGCAATTACTGAAACTAAACCGGCATTAAACCAAGCCGCGCCATAGCCCGCAAGTTCAAAATAATCTGTAATGAGTGCATCTCTTGATTCAACAATTTCTTTAAGTCCCTCCCATATTTCTCTTGGATTTCCCATAAGAAAAGCAAGTACGAAAAGCATTGATATTGAAAATATAGAAAATATCTTTAGCTCCCTTTCGTTTAATTTTGGAGTCCCTTTTTTTTCCATCCAATCTTCTCCCTAATTTTTGTTTATATATTTTTTCATTGTAGCATATGTGTAAAAACGATTCTATTATTTTATATATTTTAATTTAACTTTTATCTCTGCTCCTCCCAATAATGTGGTATTCTCCTTCATTTTCTTCAACCTTTAAACACACTGTGCTGCCTGTAACTATCCATCTTGTAGGTATTCGAATTACTTCCTTGTAATCATTTATAGGAAAAGCACGTTCTAATATAATCCAGTTTTTCGGGTCTAAAGGTACCTCTCTTGACAGCCGAAAACCCTTTACTAAGAAAATTTTATCTTCTCCTGTAACGGTAATATAGTTTTGTATTTTCTCCAGCTTTTCCTCTGCATAGGCACGTTTTATCGGATCTATTTGTCTTATTACAATTAGTTCCCCTTTTCGCGGTAGCGGATAAAGGGCTGTTAATCCTGTAACTAGCCCTCGTTTTCTTGCCTTTTCATACCCCGTAAATCCCTTTGCAGAATTATTATAATAACTATCTAACATGGTTGCGTTATCCATATTTGCATACCTCCTCATTTTATCTCTATCTAGCTCTAGTTCTTATCTCATCTAGAACGCTTCCGTTTACCGTAAATGTGCCAAAGCTTGGACATTCCTCTAGCTTTTTATTTCCCTTAAATGCCTGCACCTTAATTGTATATACTTCATCCTTTATATATAGGGGAACTCTAAACTCAATTTCTACTTTATCCATATACCGTGGAAATTCGTAAATATATTCTCTCTGCAATTCCGAGAAGGCATCTTGAAATGCTTGCGGAAATGTAATCACTAATTTCTCTGCATAGCCATACGTCACTACGGTCAAAACACCGCTTTCACCAGCTTTAAAAACAGGCTCATATGGCGCTAATTTCCTTGTTATGCTTGCCTCCAATGAAAACTCTGTGGTTCCATAGGTTTCTATTCTTTCGTTTCCTACGTTGTCTACTGCATAAAGGGTCACTGTAAAATCGCCACTAAAGATTGGTTCGTCCTCAGTGATATCCATGATAACTGCGCCACTTGCATTCGGCGTGTAGGTTTTCTTGGAGTAATTATCTTGATTGGAAATTTCTACATAAAAGTCTCTTACACCGCTTAAATCATCCTTTGCGCTTAGAGAAAGGGTAACAGCTCCATCCTTACGATTAATTCGGTTGAGGACAGTAAGTCCTGCGGTTCCACGAAAGGTGGGGGCTTCTCCATCTCCAATTAAGGTAATGCCATGGTTTGTATCATCTGCCATATCGCTATAAACAACGGTGTCTTTATAGTCTGCGCCGCAGATAGGAATCACCGATATAGGCTTGCCCTGATAGGTTTCTGTTAGGATAAAGGCTTTTTCTATTTTTATATCCTTGCAGGTATTACTTCTTGTGGTGATGGTATAGGCTGCGTCCTGCAAGATGATATCACCAGTTACATATTTTTCAAGATTTTGCGCTTTTGTGACTACTTCACTTGTTGTTAGGGGAGAAGCATTCTTTGTGTAAGTATCATATATTTGCTTTGTTTCAGTGCCGGCTACAGATGCGTTAAAGGTTGTATGATTTATCTGATAGCCAACAGAAGCTTGTCCGTGCATCTTGCTAGTAAAAGATAGTCTGAAAGCCGTCTCACCATCACACCGTACATAGTAAGTCCTACTATCCTTTTGATAGATGCTATCTTTCGTTGATGATACATGTATGTTGTCTGTACTAAGACTCCATGGAATAGGGTCATCTTTATAATTAAATCTTACATGCTCCGTATTAGATACATTGCCTGCAACATCTACTGATATGATATGTAAATACTGTACTTGTTCCGTAAGCGTCACCTGGAGCTTATTTATTCTTTTATCCAGATACGTAATTCCTTTTGTTGCACTGGTTACCACTGTTTCGGGCGAGCTATCTATTAGGTAATAGTAGCCTCTAATTCCTGACACAAGGGTATTTACCGTTTCGTTGGACGTAAGTAATAGTTCCTTTTGTTCATAAGATTCCGCTTTATGATAATAGGTGGTGCCGTTATCCATTGGCTCCTTCCATGAGACAATTACTTGAGTGGCATTCCCTTTTATAACTTCTTTACTAATCCCGTAAATAGGATTTGGTGGTGCATAGTCTATTGCTTGTACTGCCTGCAAGCTTAAATTTTCTAGATAACCAATACCTTCTGAGGTCATTGCAATAGAACCATTATAAGCTTTTACTCCTGGGGTCATTTTAGAGGTAGAAGCATAGTTACTCACCATACTGCTCCCTCCATAGGCAGGACGCGAGGACAAAACTTGCCCTCCAGCATATCCGCACGCTAATGTATAGCTTCCTTTGGACTCCGTAATTTTACATGTTAAGCTTGTAGATGCTTGTCTGCTTGGATAACAAGGATACAAACCACATGAAGGACAAGTGGAACCATCTTTTGAATAATTTGAACTACAACCGCACAAGCCGCAGTTCCCCCATCCACTATCTGGTGTTGTATAAGTAGTCGTGTAGCAAGTCGAGCTGTGTGTATGCCCTGCTACAAATTTTGTGTAGCATCCACCCGACACAGATGTGTTACCGCTATGGTTATGTACAATAAGTTCTCCAGCACTTCCACCACTTGCTCCACCGCCTCCTCCAGCCCCACCTGATTGACCGACATTTCCCGATATAACACTAGTGCTTAACCCTCCAGCTCCACCACTGCCCATGCTCGAAGCTCCGCCGCCTCCTCCAGCAATAAAAAGTACATCTTTAAGATTTGAAGAAATAATCGTGTAGCCGCCGCCTTTCGCATAGGTAGTCGCACTGCCGCCTCCGTTATAACCGTTTTGACCACCTATGATATAGGTTAATTTTTCTCCTTTGGTAAGCCATATGCTAGCTTCTATTTTTCCACCCAAGCCACCACTATAAGTGCTATAGTTGCCTCCTTGTGCACCATAAGCACTAAAACTATACATACCAGTGTAAGGTACTTCATAGGTGCCTATGGAGCCAGTATAAGAAAGTGACAGACTTACACTTTTTTCATCCGTCACATCTGTTACACCATAGATGGACTTCCAAGTACCTCCTTCTATTTTCTGATACAATCGATAGTTTTTTACCTTTCCGTCCACTTGTGACCAAGATAAATCCACCGCACCCGCCCCACCATAAGGCAAGTAATTATTTTCTGCCTTTAAAAGTAGACTTACAAACTTGGCATATAGCTTTGTGTCACCTGACGGGGTGTAGGAATCTCCTCCCCTTCCTACATAAGAAATACAAGAAGTATCTGTATACCACCCAGCAAAAGAAAAACCTGGTTTCGTAGCTGTAGGAAGAATAATATTTTCACTTTTATAGGTTGCGGTTAGGGTATCTGTTATGCCATCATCACCTCTATATAAGTAGGTATTATTATAAAAATCACCATGGAAGGGAACGGACTGTGCCCACTCACCACTAAACACCATGACAGACTCTATAAAAGAATTAGGTGTTGATAGCTTTGCTAGTTTGCCTTTTTCTCCATCTTCATAAAAGGTGATGATATATCCTTTTGGTGGAGTCAATAAACCAGGGTCTACATAATAGGTTTCTCCGTACTTTTTCTTCAAGGTTATATTGCTACAACTTTTGTTATAGGTACCACCGTTAGGATTAATTAATAGGTTACTTTCTGCCTTTTTCCACACCGCATACAAAGTAACAATTCCTTCTGTACTTCTTTCATCCTCATAATTCTTTGAAGTTAAATTGAAAATTTCTGCTCCGTCTGTAAACTCTTCCTTTATGCTATTTGGCGTTCTGCTCCACCCAAGAAAAATATATCCAGTCCGATAAATATTATTTTTGTTTAATCTAGTATTTGGGGTAACCTCTTCTCCATTATAGTTAGTGGCATTGTTATAATAATGAATACTATCTTCCATTTCTCCCTTTCCGCCGTTTCTATCATAGATAACTTTATAGCGGTTCCATGATATAGCGTTACACATATGTGTGCCTATGGGGGATCCTTGTTCTAGATTGGTACAAAAGGGGCAAAGATAATAATAATCAAGGCTTGTATCAAGCTCTGTAATAGAAGCCGCTGTTGTTTTATTCATGTAAAAAAACATATTTACTACCTCATCATGGCAGTCTGCACAGTATGCTTTCCATCCTGAATAATAAAAGGCTTCGCACTTAGAACGTCCAAAGGTATTATCTAAGTAGTTTTGGTCAATATCTGGATAAGCATTATGAATGCACTGGGCATTTGACCACTTCACCGCCCATTTTTTAATGGGAATACTTCCTTCTTTAGGTGCCTTATAATAATGCTCTCCTACCACTAATGCTCTTAAGGTGGAGAAGTTGTTTATGGTTACCGTATCTTCTTTTTCATAATGAACCCAGCTTTTATCCCCTGCATTGGTAGTAAACGCATTCCACTTTTCGCTGAATTTAATATAAGGATTTACCTTTAAGCTTGCTGCATAGGATTTTTCTCCATGAATTAGGTACCCGCATGCAATTGCTAAAACAAGTAGCTGTAATAGGAGCATTACTTTTTTGATATTCTTCATTAACTACTCTCCTTCCATATAAAAATCCAAGTATTTCTACTTGGATTTTTTAGTCTCTTATACTTTACTATTTGGTGCAATTACACCATTTACAATACTCATATGGAACTTTTATAAATGTACGATTAATTGGGTCCCACGCTTCTTCACCTTCATCCCAAACCCACTCATGTACCTTTTCAGTCCACTCGCTGCTTTTCTTTTCATAACCACAACCAGAACATTTTAATATAATCCAGTGCGCTATTTTACAGCTATTATCAATTTTTTCGTTATACTCTGTCGGTTCAAAATTATGTTCTAAGCTAGATACACTTCCGCTAAATTCATTATATTTACAGATTTCACAATATATAGATAAATGACTTCCTACCATACACGTAGGTGGCGCTGGATAATATGATTCTTTCATTGTATGCCCTGTCGCAGCAGCTCCTGCGACTTCTGATTTCACATCACCACAAATACTACAATATGTCTTTATCTTGCCCTTTTCAATACATGTAGGTGCTGTAGTTTCCTCAACATAATTGTGGGTAGTCTTTGCTATAACTTCTGTCTTTGTTTTACTACAGGAAGTACACGTATAGGTCTTTTGTCCTTCACTTTTACATGTAGCAACCGTTGTTACCTTACCACCATCAAAAGTACAAGTAGAATGAGATGCCACCGCGTTTTCTGAAGGCGTCGTACCCTTTGTTTCTGTGTTAGAAGTTGTTGTACTTGAAGCTGGTGTTTTTGTAGCAGGAAGCTCTAACTTTGTTTCAGCCTCGGACAGACTAGACCCCGTAGCTCTATCCCCTTGCTTCGATTCTTGCGTAGATTTATCTACCTTGGTTGCTTTTTCCGTAGGCTTTTCATCCTTTAGCACTTGCTCCTTAGAGCCTTCCTCAGATGCCTTTGTTTGTTCATCTAAAACCACTTCACTCTGTTCTACTGCGGTATTCTCTATTTCTTTTTTACTACAACTACATACTACTAACATAATAGCTAGTAGTAATACTATGTTCCTTTTCATATATTTTCCCCCTTGCACTACTCACGGCCGCTTCATAAACCTTCGGTTTCCGAAGTCGCGTTGCTCGTCATAATGTCATATACATTTATGGAAGCATCCACAAATAAGTAAACTTACGTGTCTGTCTCCATAAATGTACACGCCATTTTTCCTCTGCCGCTCGCGTATATTATACCATATTACGTTACATAAGCAACAAAATATCATCGCATTGGTACATTTTATATTGATTCTTATGTCTTCTTATGGTACTATTTACATGTTAAGAAGTGGTACTAAGTTAACCCCTTTCAATAGGCTACTGATTTAGAAAATAACCGCAACCTGTTCAAAAAGAGGCGGTTATTTTTTATGTCTTGCACTTATCACAAGTGCAATAACACCAGTCAGCATACTTACAAATAAGAATAACTCTTCAAATGTAACGTACATTGGCACTCCCCCTTTCGCGTGCAATTCAAGGGTAACCGTTCCCACGAAATATTTATTTATGATTTTCTAAAAATCCGTCTATTCAGTTGTCAAGGTTCTGTAATTTTTCATACTTTATCCTTCTTAAAAGAAAAGCTTATAAACCACCACCATAGTCTGAACATAGCTGATATATATAAAAGCCGTAAAAGGAAATCTTGCATTTCTAATTGCCTGCCTAGCTCTTATTTTCCTGATTACCTGCGGAAGACATCCCAACGAAAAAAGAAAAAAACATAGAAATAGAAAGAAAAGAAAAACAAGCCTCCATTCTTTTAAAAGAATGGAAAAATGTATTCCTACTCCACCAATAATATATATATCTGCCCATGCCAACATCTTTGAAAATCCTACGCAAACCAATATCAAAAAAACAATAACAATGCATTTAATATTGTTACATACATACATCAAAATATTCACTTTAAAGGTGCCTGATAATACTTGCACCACATCAAAAGCAATTACTCCTAATAAAAAAACTTGCGAAGTTAATATATCTGTATAGGAAAAGAAAAGAAGAAAAACCAACGTGAATATAACTAGAATACTTAGACTCTCCCTTGGAAGAACCATGACGGAGATACCTGAACTAAGAAAAATCAAGAAAATTCTACGCATAGAAAGTGCATATATTTTTTGATTTGTCTCACCTTTATTTGCTAGAAGAATAAAGAAGCAAACCGCACTAAAAACGAATAATGTAATTACAAATTTTTGTACTAAAATCATATACTGCCCTATTTATAAAGGTACTTACTGATTCGTATGGTACCTTTTTCCATTGCTATGTTAAAATCCCCCTCTTGCTCTTTAGAAATCACTACGCAAATAACTGTAGCTGGGTTTTGTGCCTCCTCCGCATTTAAAAGAATAGGATTCCCTGTAGATGTAAATACCCCTGTAACAATGCATTTTTCTATAATTGTCTCCGATATGTAAGTTGGTTTTGTCAAATATGATACATCTATATCTTCTGATAAGGTATCCTCACGGACAACGTCTATTGCTATTACATCCCCTTCTCTAATGGTTCCTCCCACCACTTGTCCTATATTACTTACTCCTAAGGATACCTCTATCGGATTTTTAATCCCCTTTGTAGGATCAATAGCTACCATAGTCTCCTTGGTTAGGATCTCTCTTTTATAAAGTACCCTTTGGGTAAATAAACCGAAAAGCTCTGTTATATCCGTTATATAGTTACTCGGAAGCTCTCTACTATCTCGAACCGACTCTTTTAAAAAGTTTTGCCAATTAGCCTCTGATATTTGCGTATATTTATCTAAGCTTTCCACTACTATTTCATAAGTTTTCACTTGGAATTCCGCATCTTTTCCTAATATGTTTGCATCAATTAGTAGCAAGACTATATACAATACGACTGACACCATCAAAGAAAGTAATATTCCATACACCTTACGATTTTTTGTCTTTTTATTTATCTTTTCTTCCATCCTTACTATCACATCCCTTTCTGTTCATTTACTTGTATGTCAACCAATCTTTGATATTCCACCGTTTTTAATAACATACCACGTACGTTTTCCTCACTTAATAAAGTTTGTGCCTGTGGTAAAAAGCTCAAGTCAAAGCACAAGCTTACCGCGACTGTGACCGTAGTTATCTCCTTTTGCTCCCTAGTTAAGGAGTCATAAATATGTACCGGCGTATTTACTTCATAAGGTATACAGATCCAATTTCCATTCTCATATAGATATGCTACTATCCTGTATGCCGATTTGTTTCCCCACTCATCAAATTGATAATACACATTGTAAACTTGATAACTTTTTATTCTAATCTGACCATCAATTACTTTATTCTTTGTTTTTAAATCCTTATCCAAATCACAATTAGTCCTAAGCACTTCTAGAAACTTGTTATAAGAATTCCACAAGTATTTATCATTTGCGTTTAGCATGCCTTTGTCCCATTGAAGATTAAAGGAATTTCCTAAATTCTCATGAATAACTAATTGATGGCTACTTCCATACTCCTCCAAGTTGACCACTGCTCCTGAAAATAGCGCGGTCATAATGCTGTCATTTATCAAAATGTAGGTGGCGCTTAATAACTGCTTCCGATAAAGCAAAAATCCACCCGTCAACAAAAAAATCATTATGTAGATTCCTAATAGATATATTCCCGCACCACCCTCTGATTTTTTTTGCATATTAATGCCTTGCCCTTTCTTAATCAATATTTTGCTGTAATCTTTTTTGAAAACTTTCTATATTCCATTTTTTCTCCTCTAAGAAATCCATCTCCTCGAAACCCTATAATACTATTTACTGGAACTTTTCCACATATGACCAAGCTTGCCAGCTGGTTATAACCAACTGGTTCAAAATCTGTACCCTGAAAGGAAATATCCGCCATCCCCAACTCCAGTAGCTCCTGCTCTAAAAGTACCTTCCTACTGGAAGTTAGGCAGCCTGTGGATTCCATATAGTAGAGATACTTTCTCATACATGTCTGTATGGATAACGTTGTGGACACCTCTTGATAGGCTTCCATGCAAAAAATACATAGTGCCATTAATGTAAAAATAACAATAATAGCAGAAAAATAATTAGATGCACCCTCCACTTTTAATTTAAAATAATCTGTTCTTTTTCTCTTCATTTGCCTTTACCACAATGCATTTGCATGACTATTTACACTACTAATAAAAGATGTCATTAGCCCGCCTACCTGCTCTCGAAACATAATTCCAAGAAAAACAACAAAGCCTATCACAACAATAACTTCTATAAAGTGTGAGGCACCTTCTACCTTAACGTTAGTAAATGCTCCTATTTTTTTTATTAAATTGCTCTTATTTTTTTTACGCATAACTGTCCTCCTTTTTACATAACGAGCATAGACACATAAAAAATAGCTCCCACCCCAAGTACAAATGCTAGTGTACCGATTCCTGAAATTATATTGTCCATGCGTCTTTCCTCTGCCATATTTACCGCTTCATCAATAATACTCATTTGCTTTGCAATATCCTCAAACATCTGCGCCGCCTTACCCGTGACCAAGGATTGCATCATACACTCGCACAAGGAATCTATATACTGATTACTAAATTTTAGATTGAACTCCTCTATGGCCTGTTCCATATTCTGAGTGGTAGATATTTGTGTTGTAAGTTCATATAACGCTGTCTTTAGTCTTCTATTACTATCTGGCACGCTAAGATAACATTCATATAGAGCCTTAGATAGGTGAACCCCACTGTTAGCATGCATACTTAGGGTGGTATATACATCTCCCAAATCCCTCAAAATTCTTTCATTACTATTTTTATTCTGCTCCCTTATATAAAGAGGAAGTATAAAGAAACCCATAATAGCTAAAATTGGAATAAAAATTACCTTTTCTATCAAAATTCCAAGTAAGACTCCAATCACCATACATGTAATCCGAATTCCCCAATACTCGAATGGCATGACATGTCCACCTGTTTGATAAATAAAGCCTTGGGATAGTAAAAACATATAGCTTTCTTCATAGCTTAGTCTATATCTCATATGATTTTTAAGCTGCATGTTTTTTTCCGCTCGATAAGCTAGAAACTCATTGGCAAGCTCTCTTGCGCAGAATTTTCTATAGAGTAAGTATGCTACTATTCCTGAGAGTAAAATAATGTTTATTTTTACTAAAAGAACCAATCTACGACCTCCTTTTACTTTGTTTTCTTAAAAATCATAAAAAATGTGGTTACTATCACAAGAATCACTGCCCCAACCAAAATAAATACTCCTAAAAATCCCTGACAAAATAACTCTATTACCTTGGTAAAAGTAATTTCCGTGTTCCCCTTAAAGTAAAAGCTATCGAGAGAAACATACACTAACACTAGACATAGAAAAATAATGATAAAAATTGTATTTCTTCCGCCTCTAAATATTTCTCGCCCTTTTGTAGAATTACGAATAAAACGCTCAACCTGCGGTCTAAACGAATTAACAACCTCCTGATAGCTGTTTCCATTTCTTGAGCATATCTCTAAACTCTTAATCATCTTTTTAAAAATAGGATGCTCTAAGGAGTCTTCTAATTGCTTCATTGCCATAGGAAGTGCACCTGTGTTTTTAGCAAACAATACCGCCGAATGAATCGGGGTTACCAGCGGCTCTGCTAAGTACATGCTAGTTTTTGAAAGGATGGTAATAAGATCTACATTTGTTGTCGAATAGGAACCAACTAAATTTAAAAAATTAGCCAGTTGCTGCTCCACCTGTACATAATTCTTATCTGTTTTTATCTTTAAAAATGCAATTGGAATGATTATGAGACAACATAAAACGAAAATAGAAAGTAAAAGATTTCTTTTTATAAATAGTGTTAGAATAAAGCCAACTGGTGCAATAAAAAGTAAGACGAATAAAAAGACTGTTGGTGTTATCCAAGGATAACGTATGGCATAACCGCTATATCGCAGTAGCTTGTTTATCTGATCAAACCATCTGCTACGGCTAGGCGGCGCTAATTGACCCTGGTTTTTTTCTAGTTCTTCCATGTAATTGTCATTACTTTCTTTTAAAAAGTTAACTAGTTCTTCCCACTGTTTTTGCAAAACTAAATATTGTGAAAGAACAAAATAAAACTGCGAGACTATCATATACAATAGTGGCGCTAGTAGAATGCGTATCAGAAAGCTCACTTTTCTTCCTCCTCATCTCCACATATAATTTCTTTGTAAATAGGTTCCATTTTTTCCTCGTCCCATCCCACAATTCTTGTAATTTGCATTACCTTATATTTATACATATGAATTAAAATAGGATTTGTCTTCGCCATTCGTTTTACAATATATTCATGTGACACTGACTGATAGGATAAATCATATTTTACGTAATCCGCAAACTTACCTAACACTTCATGATTACTATCTGCATGTAGGGTAGCTAGGTAGATAGATCCAGTATCCGCTGCAACAAAGGCATATCTAGCTTCTCTTCCTTTAATTTCTCCAATACAAAATAAATCAATATCCGTCACCAAACCCTGTGTCGCCAAATCCTTTAAGGAATAGGTTATATTTCCTTCTCCCCGATTCTCTACCGGATGCTGGTACATGGCATCAAATTCATCATCCAAATCAAAAACCTCTTCATTTACTTGTATTGTCAGACTAGATAAATCTCTACTTCGAAATTCCATTAGCATGTTAAGAAGTGTGGTCTTTCCTGAACCACCCTGCCCTGAAAATAAAAATGACGAGCCCGCTTGCATTTCCTTAATCAAATACATGGCTTCCTCAGCGCTTAACATATTTCTTTCTATTAGTTCTAGAGGTGTCCTCTTAATTAAGTCCTGCTTTCTAAAGTGAATAACTGGTAACCCGTTTGTATTAACATAGCCGGTTGAAACTGAAATACGCAAAATAAACTTATTGCTGGTTGTCTTATCTGTAAAAGACAAAATTGCATTGTTGTCGGATATGGACATATGATTTTTGCTTGCCACGCGGCTCACAAATAGACGAAAATCCTCTTCATTTCGAAAGCAGATATCTGATACTTTTTCCCGTTTTCCCCAGCGTTTGATAAATATCTTGTTATAACCATGTATTTTAATATCTGAGATGTCTTCATCGTCAATTAGTGGTTGAATCATATCATACTCAAAAACACTACGACAAAAAAGCTCAAAGGCCTCCCTCTTTACCTCGACTGAGTCCTTATGCGCATCCACATATCTTTCTACATGCCTTTTAAACTCATCCATAGTGATAGCGCCCTTTTCAAAGCTGTGCCATATATTCATTGCATTTACATTTTTGGAGAAATATTCGATAGTTTCATTTTTAAGAATTTCAGATGGTGTGTAGATAATAGATTCTTTACGATTACAAGATGGTTTTGCTTCTCTTCTCGCACTTAGTAGGTTTGAAGCCTCTTCAACAAATTCCCAAGCTTTTTTATTATAAAGCATTACTTCCTTGGGTGGACTTTCTTTTTCTATACGCCAGGCTGGACTTACTTCCTCCATATCCTGCAATAGATAATATTTCTTTGCCTCAGTTCTTTCTCTTGGGTGAAAGTACAAATTTAATATTCCCTTTGCCGTAGCATCCTTTACATATAGTGCATCATAATGCCCCTTTTGAAAAAGGTGTTCCCTTAGCCTTCGGTTCCTATCACTTTCTTCAATTACAAAAATGATTCTTCCTCCAAGGCTTTCTTTAGATTCTAAAGATAAGAAATTACCTACTAGCTGTTCCCAAACAATAATTATGTCGTAGGATTCTAAGTTCACTTTAGTATCTAGCTCTGCTAAGGTAGCAACAAAGTCCATTTTACTTATAGACGAAAAGCCTTTAGCGTATCGATGCAATTCTGTTTCAAAGGTATCCTTCAATGGCTGTCTTGATTTTAAACTTGCCGCCTTTTCTTTAAAAGCTGGTGCTGCTACTAAAATCTTCAATGCATTAATATCTTTTCTCTCCTTTCCTTTTATTATAATTAATTATTGTTTATCACGACATTCAAAGTCAATACCTTTTAAAAAATTTTATATATTTTATTTCGTATAAATGTATTCTTGTATGCTTTTAAAAACATTCTTGCATTCTGTAAAAATAAGGAGTAGAATAACTTCGTCTGGTGTCAGATAAATAAAAAAATAACAATGAATTCTTTTAGGATGAAACGAGGGTGTGAAATGAAAAAACTTCAAAACAAATGGGTTCGTGCTGCAATTCCAGCACTATTACTACATTGCAGTATCGGTACTGTTTATTGCTGGTCTTTAGTAAGCGATTCTATCGTTGAATATTTTAATAATGGTACAACAAAGGGTACAATCGAATGGGCATTTAGCCTTGCAATTTTCTTTTTAGGTATGTCTGCAGCTTTTTTAGGAAACTTCGTAGAAAAAGATGTTCATAAATCATCTTTAGTTGCTACTATTTGTTTTTCTCTTGGTATGGCAGGAACTGGATTCTTTATTTCCCAGAAATCTGTAATAGGTATCTTCTTAAGCTACGGTGTTCTTATGGGTATCGGTTTAGGTACTGGCTACTTATCTCCTGTTAAGACATTAATGCTTTGGTTTAAAGAACAAAAAGGTCTTGCAACTGGTTTAGCTATCGCTGGTTTTGGTCTTGCTAAAGTTATTGCAAGCCCTATTATTGAGTCTTTATTAGTTAAAGTTGGCGTAGTAAATACCTTCTATATTTTAGCAGTTGTTTATTTTGTTCTTATGTTCCTAGGACACTTATTACTTGCAAAACCTGAAGGTTGGGTTGAATCTCACGAAAAAAGCTCTGTTAGCGTTTTATCTATTTTCAAAAACAAAGCTTTTATCGGTATTTGGATTATGTTCTACATCAACATCACCTGTGGTCTTGCTTTAATTTCTCAGGAAAA
>JAVBUZ010000084.1:0-10432 GCA_031554725.1 Lachnospiraceae bacterium
TTAATCAATAATTACTTTGCAAGATTCTGTGCAGGAGGGGTACTAGTAAGTATACCGATCTCGATCTTGTTTGTAATCATGCAGAAGTTCTATGTAGAAGGAATCACAGGCGGATCTGTGAAGGGATAAGGCTTATGAAAATAAGCATTAATTTATAAGATATTATTTATACTGAAAGGAACGAGAATTAGAAATGGACAAATTTATTGTAAACATCATCCACCGTCCTGAAATGGTACCAGAGTATGCAGAAAAGGTAACAGGACACGGAAAAGAAGAGGACATCGGAAGAGAAGCACTTTTAACAGAATCCTTGGATATTTTCAGATTACAGCAGGAGACAGCACATAAAAACGGATTAAAAACAACAATCCAAATGACCTATGCTAGTCTTTTCAACGAAGAAGCTATTGCGATAGCAAAAGAAGATCATGAGAAATATGGAGATGAAATTGCGCTTTCTCTACTTGGTCTTCCTTGTACAGAATTCCGTGAAAAATATAAAACAAAAGATTTTTGTATTTGGATGTTCTCAATGGAAGATAAAAAGTCAATTGTAGATGACGTATTCGGAAAGTTCTACGAAATTTTTGGTTTCTATCCAGAATCTACAGGCTCATATTACATGGATGCAGAATTAGTTAATTATATAAAAGAAAAATACCCTATGGTAAAAAGTGCAGTAGCTACCTGTTGGGAAGAGGGACCAAAAGCTTATCACACCTGTAACAACTCTTGGTATACCTTTATGGATGGTGGCCCATGGAATCCATGGATTCCTTCGAAACAAAACATTCACGCACCAGCAGCTAATGAAGCAGAAGATAGTGGTATTGTAGCAATTCCTCATCTTTCTAGAGACTTACTTGCTTGCTACGACGGCAATGGTTCTAACTTTGGAACACACCCTCAAAACGTACTTCGTGGAATGATTTATGATACAGAAACTTGGGAATATCCTTACCTATACAATCTGATTGACCAGTATCGTTCTTTGGAAAAATACAACAATGGCTATGCTTACAACATGATGTTTGTAGGACCAGGCTGGTTAAACAAAATGGGACGTTGGGAATCTCCTTATGAGCTACTTAAAAAATCTTATGAAGATGGTATGGCATATTATGGCCAGCTTAAAAAAGAAGGCAAATTAGATGATATGACTATGGCTGAATTTGCAGACTACTATCGCGAAAAGAAAACCTATACAGAGCCTGAATGTGCTCTTTGGAGAGATATTTTATACGGCTCTGACAAACAGCTTTTCTGGTACTGCGACCCTTACATGAGAGTTTGTGCAAATATGGATCAGGGTGGTGCAATTGTTGACCTTCGTCCTTATGCTGCAAAATTAGAATGGCCAGTAGGTATTGGTACCGCTCACGTAACTGATGCTTCTTACCCATTCCTTATCCAGGAAAAATATCGTGCAGGTTATTTCACACACTACGCTGGCGAAGGTACTGTTAGAAGCGCAAAGCTTACCTACAAAGGTGAAGAAGTAGATTTATGCCTATGCCGCACCTCAGCTAAATTCTCAGAAGAAGCTATGGTTGATGGAAAGAAAACTAGAATCTTAACATTAGAGCCAGTAGACATTGAGTTCTATGATTTAACAGTTAAGCTTCAAACAAGAATGCTATTTGCAGAAGGTAGCTCAGACATTCAGATCGAAAGAACTGTTATTAGCATGAGCAAACCAGGTGAAGTAGTAGAGTTAAATGAATACATGGTAGCATGCTACGGTACAACAGAGTATTCAGAAGACATGTCCAAGGTAACCTTAGCTTGTGTTAAGGGAGCCGAGGAAAAGAGTATTGCATATGCATACAAATGTCGTGAAGAAGAAATGGTAGGTGCAGATCAGGTTTATGCTGTGATTCCTCAGGTAGAAACTAAGGTATCTATGTCAGCAGATAAAGCAGATGCAGTGGGATATATCAAAGAAGGATATGCATTTTCTCCAATGTTTACATTGGGTTACACCACAACTTTATCAGATAAGGAGGTAGTATCAACATGGCTCAAGCTGGAAAAGGCAAACTAAATTTTAGATGCCCCTCCTGTTTTATGAGGGACTTAGACATCGATATGTTTTTTGATAAAGACAAGGGCGAGTATTATTGCTTACGCTGCCAGTACAGAGGAAGCGAAAAAGATGTACTTGAAAAAAATGAAATGGCACGTTTTAGATATGGTGCAATGATGAAACGTTTTGACGATTTTGAAATCTAAAAATAAGGGCGGCAGCTAATGCCGCCTTTGTTTAAATCAAAAAGGAGGGCGAAGATGAAAGAATTTATAAAAGGAATGGATATTTCTACCCTTTTAGAGGTTGAAAAATGTGGTGGAAAATTTTATGACAAGGGCGTAGAAAAAGATGCTTTAAGCATTTTAGCCGACTATGGTGTAAATGCAGTCAGACTAAGATTGTGGAATGACCCTTATACAGAAGATGGAATACCTTACGGTGCAGGAACCAACGATTTGGAAGTAACAATTGCTCTTGCAAAAAGAGCCTTAGAAAAAGGCATGGATTTTCTTTTAGACCTCCATTATAGCGATTTTTGGACAGACCCAGGAAAACAAGTGATTCCTAAGGCATGGCAGGGATATAGCGTACAGCAGCTTGAACAGGCAATGTATGACTTTACCAAAGAAACCATGGAAAAGCTAAAAGAAGCAGATGCTTTCCCAACTATGGTACAAGTAGGAAACGAACTTTCAAATGGCTTGCTTTGGCCTTACGGACAGGTGCCAGAATATGAAAATATAGCTAAATTCGTCAATGCAGGTATTAGAGGTGTGAGAGCAGTAGATGCACAGCTTCCGATTATGATTCATCTAGATAATGGCGGAAACAACGAGCTATATCGAAGATGGTTTGATGAGTTTATAAGTAGAGGCGAAGACTTCCAAGTAATCGGCTTGTCTTACTATCCTTTCTGGCATGGAACTTTACAGATGCTAGAAGACAATATGCAGGATATTGCCAAGCGCTATGGCAAAGAGTTAATCGTAGCAGAGGTTTCTATGGGATACACCATGGAGGATTATGCGGCTTATGAAAAGCTAAATGCGGATGAGCGAAAGGGCTATGCAACCAGACCAGAAGTAGCAGCTAAAGCAGAATATCCGATGACCATAGAAGGACAATGTGCTTTTTTAGAGGACTTCCTAAAAAGAGTAAAAGGCATTGAAGGAGGCTTGGGAAAAGGTTATTACTACTGGGAACCAGCATGGATTCCCGTGCCAGGCTCAGGTTGGGCAACTTCTGAATCATTAGAGTACATTAAAGACAAGGGGCCATGTGGAAATGAGTGGGCAAATCAAGCCCTATTTGACTATGATGGCAACTCCTTGCCATCACTTGAAATTATTAAAAATTTGCCATAATAATGGCAGAAAAAGCCAAATGCGCAACAGAGTTTTCTGTTGCGTTATTTTTTTATTCATTCACATGGAAAAGCTTTAGAAAATTAAGCAAAAGATTGGTTTTTGTGCGAATTGATGGGCATCTGTGGAATGTGTTATACTTTTTTATAGATCAGTGCAACCGTTTGCGCTGAATGGGTAAGCAGTATCAAAAAGAAGAAGTTTTAGGACATGGGAGGTTACAATGAAAAGGAAAAAAACAGGAAAACGAATGTTAGGATTGGCACTTGCAATAGGGCTGATGGCATCACAGGTGCTAGGGAATTTCTCAAACCTAACAGCAGAGGCAGAAGATATCAATTTACTAACAAATGGTAGCTTTGAAACCAGTATATGGGATTCGCCACAAGTATGGTCATTAAATCGTAATGGGGATTGTGTAAAAGATGAGCATAAAGCAAGTGACGCGTGGAACAATGTTCCAGATGGCGACTATATTCAGCAGTTTTGGGTAGATGGTATGACAACTACACAGTGGATTACCCTCGAACAAAATGTAAGTCTTGAAGCAGGAACTTATACATTATCGGGATATTTTATGGGAGACAAAGAGATTTCGGCAAATGCTTATACACAAGACGGTGAGGGCACCAAGAAAAGCGTAAGTGGTTGGGGTGTTTGGGAAACCTTTACTCAGGAATTTACATTAGGTGAAGCAGCAACTGATTATAAAATTGGCGTGTGCATCGAAGTACAAAATGATAAAACAACAGCTTGCTTAGATAATATTAGCTTGGTTAAAAAAAGTGATGATGGCGGACAAAATCCAGAACCTTATGAAATCACAATAGCAAATGGGGATTTTGAAAACAACAACCTGTCTGTTTTTACAGTAGTTGCTGATGCTGGCATTACATATATTTTCAAGACAGATGCTTGGACAAAAAATAATACAACACAGTTTTATAATATTTGTAATGAAACTGGACAAGCTGGAAATATTTCTATGACAAAAACCATAGAAAATCTTGAAGCTGGTATTTATAAAGCTCAAGTAGATGTTGATGGGGCAGTAGGTGACAGCGGTTTAAGTCTACAGATAGGAGACAAGTCGGCAGAGATTGTTACTAATGGTTGGGATAATTGGATAACAGTAGAAACACCAGAATATACCTTAGATGTAGATGGAAGTATTACCATTACAATAAGTGGAGTAATGGAGAATGGTTACTGGGGTGATATAGACAACCTAAAACTTTTCAAGTTAGATGGGGCACCAAGTAATGAAGTGAAACCTGTGGATGCAGGAATTTATGTGAAAAAAGTAACCGGAATGACAGACGACTTCTTAAAGGGAGTTGATATTTCTTCATACATTTCTGAAAAAGATAGCAGTGTAGTTTACAGAGATTTCAATGGAAACGAAGTGGATGATGCAGGCTTTTTCCAGCTTTTAGCTGATAGTGGCGTAAATTCTGTTCGTATCCGTGTATGGAACAACCCATATGACGCAAGTGGAAATGGATACGGCGGTGGTACCAATGACGTGGCAAAAGCAAAAACCATGGGTAAGCTTGCAACCGATGCCGGAATGCAGGTACTTATTGACTTCCATTATTCAGATTTTTGGGCTGACCCAGGAAAACAAACGGCACCTAAGGCTTGGGCTGGATTTTCAGTGGCTCAAAAAGAAACCGCAGTATATGATTTTACCAAGGATGCTCTCACAGAAATTATTGACGCAGGTGTAGATGTATGCATGGTTCAGGTCGGAAATGAGACTGTTTCAGGTCTTGCAGGTGAAAAGGATTGGGCAAATATTGCAAAGCTTATGAACTCAGGAAGCCAAGCAGTAAGAGAAGTAGCAACTGAAAAGGGCACAGAGATAAAGGTTGCTTTACATTTCACTAACCCAGAGAAAAGTGGATATTATGCAAACTTTGCAAAAATATTAAAAGATAATAACGTTGACTATGATGTTTTTGCTAGCTCCTATTATCCTTTCTGGCATGGAAGTCTAGAAAACTTAACTTCAGTTCTAAAAAATATTGCGGATACCTATGGCAAAGAGGTTATGGTTGCTGAAACCTCATATACATTTACCGACGAAGATGGTGATGGACATGATAACTCTGTATATACAGGGAAAAGTGGTGTAGTGATGCCATATTCTGTGTCTGTTCAAGGACAGGCAAAGGCAGTTAGAGATGTAATAGAAGCAGTAGCAAATATTGGAGATAAGGGTATTGGTGTATTCTATTGGGAACCAGCATGGATTCCAGTAAATGTTTATGATAAAGATGCGGCCGATGCGGCAGCGGTTTTTGCAGCGAATAGAACCGCATGGGAAAGCTTTGGCTCAGGCTGGGCAGCTTCCTTTGGTGGAGAATATGAAACTGATGCAGCAACCTGGTATGGTGGCTCATCTTGGGACAATCAAGCATTATTTGATTTTAATGGTAACCCACTAGAATCTTTAAAAGTATTCTCTTATGTGGATACAGGGACGGTTTGTCCTAAAGCATTAGAATCTATTGAAGATAGCTTTGAAGTATCTGTAATTATAAATAATATAGCTTCTCTAAGCCTTCCTCAGACAGCAAAGGTACTTTTTAATGATGATTCTAAGGACAATGTAGCTATCACATGGGATGCTGCCGAGCTTGCAGATGCAACCGCGCAGGGTCTTGGAACCTACACTATAAACGGAAGTGTAACAGTATTGGGTGAAGATTATGATGTATCTTGTACCCTAAAGATTCTAGCAGAAAACCTACTTGTGAATTCAGGCTTTGAAGCTGGAGCAACAAGTGATTGGGTAATAAGCGGAAATGCAGCAAGTATTAAAAATGATTCTGGAAATGCTAAAGCTGGTAATTATTGTTTGCATTTTTGGGCAGCAGAAGCAATAGAATATGTTGCAAAGCAAACAGTAGTTTTACAGCCAGGCTACTACACACTACAAGCGAATATACAAGGTGGAGATGCAGGAGCTGATGATACATTCTTATTATTTGCAGATCTTTCAGAGGAAAAGGATGCAGATAATCATGATTACTCGGATGCAGGTTCCGTTAGCAGCTGGCAGGTTTGGAAAAAATTAGAAGTAAAAGAGATTTTGATTACAGAAGCAGATACAAGCCTAATTGTAGGTGTATATGTAAAAGCTACAGGCGGTGCATGGGGCGCATGGGATGATTTCTATTTGTTTAAGTCAGGTGACTATACCCCAGGTGAGAATCCTGATCCAGGCGAAAACCCAGATCCAGGCGAAAATCCAGATCCACAGGACAACCCAGAACCAGTAAATAATCCAGTGGAAAATACAGCAACAGAAGTAGTGGCAGATTGGGCAAAAGCTTATAACGATATGGTTGCCTCAAGACAGACAGCGAATCAGAATGGTATATCAGAAAGACCTACGGTAAATATAGTAACAGGAAATAATATTGTTGTTCCAGCTTCATTTGTAGATAGTGTTAAAAATCAGAATGTGACAGCCGCTTTCCATACAGGTCATGGAGTGACCTTCAGTATAGAAGGAAATAAAGCAGGCAAGCTTTCTGGTGCGAGCATGAATTTAAGTGTAAATGCGGATGCAAACGGTATTCCATCAAATATAGTAAATGAAAAGATGGCTGGTGTAGTATCAAGCAAACAGGTTTCTATGACTTCTAAAGAAAGTTTTGGAATGATTGTAAATCTTCACTTAGATATGAACAAAGAAAATGCAAATAAGTTTGCAAACCTTTACCGTTACAATGAGCAGACAGGAAAGCTTGAATATATGGGCTCTTTCAAAATAACAGCATCAGGTCAGGCGATGTTTGGACTTACCAAGGCAGCTAATTACCTTGTAACAGTAACTGTTGCACAGCCAAATGAAAAAGCAGTGACGGGTGGTCATACAGTAGCACGTGGTGAAACCTTATCTACGATTGCGGCAAAATACAAAACAAATGTTGCCTATTTACGTTCTATTAATCCTGGAATTAAGGATATAAATAAGATTAAGGTAGGACAAAGCATTATCATTGGGTAAATAAAAAAGAGCGAAAACCTTTATTGGGGTTTTCGCTCTTTGCATTTTGCAGTGGAACTACGTTCAATAAATTGAGCTCGTAGAGTAGTTTTACTAATGGAAACCTTATGAAGTAGAGACAGAAGAGTAAAGTAACCACTTTTTCCTAACTCAATACGATCCTGCCTTACCGTGGTAAGAGGTGGTTCAAAGCTTTGTGCTATAGGCAAATCATCAAAACCAATGACGCTAATATCTTCTGGAACGGAAAAGCCACGTTGCTTACACTCTGAGATAACACCAGAGGCAATTAAATCATTACCACACATAATGGCGGTTGCACCAGCAGAAAGAAAATCTGGTACGTGATATTTGGCGGCATCAGCAACATAATATCCATACGCGAGCAAAGCTTCATCCACTTCCAGATTGTGCTCCCTCATGCTATTTTGGAAGGCTTGCTGTCGTTGATCAGAAACCAGTGAGTTTAAAGAACCATTTAAAAAGGCAATTTTCTTATGCCCTAAATTGAAAAGATGTTCCACGCCGTAGTCGATACCTTCAAAGTTATCCGTACCAACCGAACCTACACAAGGGTTCTTCTTTATATAGTTATCAAAAAGAACCGTAGGAATGTTTGTGGACTTAAGCTGCTCAAGCCAATCATCATGCAGAGAGAAGCCGATTAGAAAAGCACCGGAGAATCCTTGCTTTAGCATGTAGGTATCATATTTTTCGGTGGTTTGAAACATGGGCGTAATAGGGTGAATAACCACCTCCCAATTATCTCGAAAAGCAACCTGCTTAAAACCAAGAATAATATCATAACCAAATTGATCTTCCGTTTCATAATCCATATTTTCTATGAAAAGACATATTTTTTTGTGTTCTTCCTTTTTCATACGTTTGGTAGTATATCCTAGCTCAACAGCAGTATCTAAAACCAATTGACGTAAATCCTTACTAATATCATTAGCACCATTTAATCCCTTAGACACGGTGCTAACAGAAATACCTAATCTATCAGCAATATCTTTAATTGTAGCCATCCCACGCCTCATTTCTGCGAATTAATAATCTTTTGTATCATTAAAGCATTCTCACATAAGTATAAGGTGGATTGATAGCATTCGCAAGAAATTTCTTGTAGCTGAGTGTAAAAAATAAACAGTTATATTTTAGTAAAAGTAAACAAAAAAACAACAACAAAAACGGTAAAAACGTTGAAAAAAAGTAAAATCGTCCCTTTTAGTTGACAAAGCATGGTTAAAAGTGATAAAACTAAAGAAAATACGAAAGTTTACGAAAACAATAAAAACAAAATATAGAGAAAGGGGAGTAATATGGCATCAATGGAAATTACTAGAGGAGCAGGAATTTTGTTATCTGTAACAAGTCTCCCTTCCAAATATGGAATAGGTACCCTCGGAGAAGAAGCCCTGAATTTTGTTGATTTGCTAGTGGATTTGCGCCAGCGTTATTGGCAGGTATTACCACTTGGCCCAACAAGCTTCGGTGATAGCCCTTATCAGTCCTTTTCAGCTTTTGCAGGAAATCCTTACTTGATTGATTTAAATGACCTCATTAAAGAAGGCCTACTAACCAAAACGGAAGTTATGGAATATAACTGGGGCGATGATGAAACAGATATTGATTATGCAATCATATTTGAGAACAGATTTCAGGTACTACAAAAAGCATTTCTAAGATTTGATACAACCCAAAAGCAGTACATAAAGTTTTGTGAAGATAATAATGAATGGTTAGAGGATTATTCTTTATTTATGGCAGTGAAAACGTTTTCCCAAAATGAAGAATGGAGTCTTTGGGAAGAAGGAATTAGAAACAGAAAGAAGAGCTCTATAAACGAATATAAAAAGCTTTTGAAGGAGCAAATAGAATTTTGGCAGTTCTGCCAGTACAAATTCTTTTCTCAGTGGAACAACCTAAAGGAGTATGCGAATGCAAGAGGAATACAGATTATTGGAGATATTCCTTTATACGTAGCACAAGATAGTGCGGATGTATGGGCGCATCGTGAGAACTTCCTTTTAGATGAAGATGGCTTACCTAAAGTAGTGGCAGGTTGCCCGCCAGATGCATTTTCTGATGATGGACAAAAGTGGGGAAATCCTATTTACCATTGGGAGAAGATGGAGGCGGATGGTTTTGAGTGGTGGAGTAAGCGTATGGCATCCAACTCTAAATTATATGATGTTATTCGAATTGACCATTTTATCGGTGTTGTTAAATATTACACCATCCCTGCAGGAGATAAGGATGCAAGAGGTGGAAAATGGAATAAAGGTCCAGGCAGAAAGCTAACGGAAGCTATCGAAGCATCTGTAGGAACTAGTAAGGTTATTGCAGAAGACTTAGGCGTATCTGTGCCAGGGGTTAAAAAGCTGATGGCGAAAACAGGTTGGCCAGGAATGAAGATACTTTTGTTCGCATTTGATGGTAACACGAGTAATGAATATTTGCCTCATAACTACTATGATACGAATACAGTTGTTTATGCAGGCACTCACGATAATGATACTATTGTAGGATATTTTAGAGACAAGACCGAATATGAACTGGCGTTTCTATATGAATATCTAGGTATTGATAGTAAAGAGGAAATTCCAGATGCGATTATTCGCTTAGCATATTCCTCAATTGCCAATTTGGTTATTTTGCAAATGCAGGATATCCTGAAGCTAGGAAATGAATCTCGTATGAACCTACCTTCTACCATTGGTCAAAACTGGAGATGGCGTTTTACAAAGGATGGCCTAAGTGAAGAAAGAAGAACTTGGCTACGCACTCTATCAACCATGTATAGGAGATAGAGGAAACTAATAGTATGGTATAGGATGTGATTTCACATTTTATATAGAAAACAAGCAAGAAATTTAGGGAGGAAAAGGAATGAAAAGAAAAGTATTAGCAACATTATTAGCAGTAAGTATGCTAGCAACCACACTAGTAGGCTGTGGAAGTGACAAAGCAACAGATGCAGATGTAAAAACAGAAAGCAAAACAGAAAGTAAA
>JAVBUZ010000054.1:0-8225 GCA_031554725.1 Lachnospiraceae bacterium
TTAATCAATAATTACTTTGCAAGATTCTGTGCAGGAGGGGTACTAGTAAGTATACCGATCTCGATCTTGTTTGTAATCATGCAGAAGTTCTATGTAGAAGGAATCACAGGCGGATCTGTGAAGGGATAAGGCTTATGAAAAAACGAATTATTTCTATAATATGCATTCTGGGCATGGTATTTACCATGCCTGGCTGTGCTTCTAAACAAAATAACGATAATCAAGAAAAAGAGCAGGTGCAGGAGCTAACTGCGAACATCATAGATGATAAATACCGTACCTTTTATGAGGTATTTGTGTATTCCTTTTATGACAGTGATGCAGATGGCATTGGAGATTTAAAGGGACTTACGCAAAAATTAGATTATATTAATGACGGCGATGATGCCACTAGTGAGGACTTGGGGTGTAATGGAATTTGGCTTATGCCAATTATGCCATCTACCACCTATCATAAATATGATGTAATTGATTATATGAATATTGATTCTCAGTATGGAACCATGGAAGACTTTGAGGATTTTCTGCGTGAATGCAAAAAAAGAGATATTCATGTAATTATGGATTTGGTGCTAAATCATACTTCCTCAAAGCACCCTTGGTTTTTATCAGCTTGCGAGTATTTAAAGGGGCTAGGTGATGAGGAGCCCAATGTAGAGGATTGTCCATTTTTTGACTACTATAACTTCTCGAGGCAAAAGAAAAGCGGTTCTTACTATAAGATAGAAGGAACGGATTGGTATTATGAAGCTCCTTTTTGGAGTGAGATGCCAGATTTAAACCTCTTAAGTGAGAACGTGAGAGCAGAGATTGCACAAATTACACAATTTTGGTTAAACAAGGGTGTGGCAGGCTTTCGTTTGGATGCAGCAAAGGAGTATGTATCTGACAATACCTCCTTTAATGTTGAAATACTATCCTATGTAAATGAGACTGTTAAAAAGCAAGATCCAGAGGCCTATATCGTGGCTGAAGTTTGGACGGATATTTTGACTTATTCAAAGTATTACGAAAGTGGTATTGATAGTGTGTTTAACTTTGAGTTTGCGACTCAAAGTGGTGTGATATCTGAAACTTTAAATGAGAAATTTGGAAATAATGCAAAGACCTATGGGGCAAAGCTTGCTTCACTAGAAGAAAACTTTGCCAAGTATTCCGAAAGCTATATTGATGCTCCTTTTTATACAAATCATGACGTGGGTAGAAGTGCAGGCTACTATGCAGGAGAAGGTAGCGAAGAAAAAACCAAAATCTCTCAGGCTATGAACCTACTTATGACGGGAAATGTATTCTTATATTATGGTGAAGAGCTGGGCATGAAAGGTGCAGGTAAGGATGAAAACAAGCGCGCACCTATGTATTGGACAAAGGATTCAAAGGCTCAGGGCATGTGTGTGGGTCCACCATATATGGAAACCATAAAAATGAAATTTGATAGCTTGGAGGAGCAAAAAGAAGACGAAGCTTCTATATATAATTATGTGAAGAAAGTGATTCAGATTCGAAATGCTTTTCCCGAGATAGCAAGAGGAAGTGTAGAATATCTGGAAGAAAATTCTAGCGAGGCGATTTGTGTTATTAGAAAAGAATACAAGGGCTCACAGCTTGTAATCGTTTTTAATTTATCAAAAGATGCAAGTGAATTAGATGCTGAGCAAATAATGGTAAATGAGAAGACCATGAGTGAACTAAGTCCTGTAGCGACACTTTATACAGGAGAGGGAGAAATGACTCAAGAAGAAGGCAAGGTACAGCTTCCAGCATATTCAGTATTAGTATATAGATAGCATATAAAACTTAGAGCCATGCAACTCGAAACCTGCGGTTTCTTCGTTGTTTGGCTCTCGCCAAATATAAATATCCTAGAATGAACCTTAGAAAGCAAGCTTTCACGGTTTCTTCTAGGATATTTATGCATGGTTCTGAGTTTTGGACAAATCAAAAGCCCTGTAGTTTCCTACAGGGCTTTCGATTGTGTAAAAGGGGAATTCTTCCGGAATTGCTAATTAGCATTCTTGGCATCTCTACCAAGACAAGTTCAGTATACAACATAAATCATTATTTGTCTAGCGAATTTTGAAGAAAAAACATAAGAAATAATAAAAGTTGTCAAGGTTTGTAAATTTATGTATAATTAATTTAAATGTGTCATAATTGGCAAAGAAAAACGCCAAAATTAACACGTGTTGGGGGTTACAATATGCCGTTTACTTTTTGTGTTATATTACAGTTAATTGCAGTTGTAGTTGCTATGGGGGTGGTAATTGTTATTACCATGGAGAAGCCTTCACAACCACAAAAATTATTGATGCTTTCTAGCATATGTATCTTACTAAATATGGTAGGATATTTACTCGAAATACTTGCAAGAAGTCAAGAAGCTGCTATGGTTGCTCTAAAAATGCAATATCTAGGAGTTAGCTTTCTTTTGACCTTTTTGCTATTTTTTATGGCAAGATGCTGTCAATATAAGATACCAACATGGTTAAGATGGACCTTAATTGGTTATGACCTTTTTATATGTATGATTGTTTTCACCAGTGAGTATCATGGATTGTTTTATTCGTTTATAGATTATGGTTGGGAGGGGAGCTTTCCTTCTTTAATCATAGGAAGAACCTTTCTCTATTACTTTAATATGTCTTATGATTTAGTGTTGATGCTGATACAGATTGTTATGTCTGCCAAGTATTATATTGCAAACCGAAACAACACCAGCAGAGGCTTTTTGCTGGTAGGTCTTACCTATATAAGTCCATTTATTGGGTTAGTTATTTATTTAAGTGGTGTTTTAGGAAACTTTGATCCATTACCAGTAAGTCAGCTAATCGGGTGCTTAGTGTTAGCAAGAGTAGTTATTAAGTATAGAATCTTCGATTCCCTGCAAACGGCTAAAGACGATGTCATTGAGAGCGTTACAGAAGGTTTTATTTCAGTAGATGTGAATAGAAACCTATTGATAGCTAATAATGCAGCGACCAAGCTATATCCGGACTTACAGATAAAAAGTAAACAAAAAGAAATTATTAAAGAAATTATCATCCATAATCGAGAAACAATTTCCTTAAATGGAAGAAAAATAGCGATAGATGCAGTCCCCTTTTATGATAAAAAGATGTTGAAGGGATATAATGTATGGTTATTTGATAAAACCGATGAGTACGAATATACTGCACGTCTAATTGAACTAAAAGAGCAAGCGGAGAATGCCAACAACGCCAAATCAATATTTCTTGCTAACATGTCACATGAAATTAGAACACCTATGAATGCAATTATGGGTATGTCTGATATTATGCTTATGGGCGATTTACCAGAAGGGGTAGCAGAGCAGGCGGAAAACATTAGGAGTGCTGGTGAAACCTTACTTAGTATTATCAATGATATCTTAGATTTTTCTAAGATTGAAAGTGGTAAGATGGAAATATTACCGATTCATTATCGAATGGATGTTGTTGTTAAAGACATAAAGAGTATGCTCTCACCCAAAATAAAAGAAAAGGGTTTAGAATTTAAAGTGAATTTGGCGAATGATATACCTTACATGTTACACGGGGATGAAATTCGTATACGTCAAATTTTAATTAATATTTTAAACAATGCCATTAAGTTTACGGAGAATGGTCATGTTGTCCTTGATATTTCATGGCGAAAGGAAGGGCAAAAGGCGGTTATTGTAGCGGCAGTAGAGGATACAGGCTTTGGAATTAGAAAAGAGAGCCTTAGTAGCTTGTTTACAAGTTTTGAAAGGTCTGATCTTATTATCAATAGAAGCGTAGAGGGAACGGGACTTGGGCTTGCTATTTGTAAGAGTCTCGTGGAATCCATGGGAGGAAAAATTAAGGTAGATAGTGAATATGGAAAGGGAAGCACATTTTCCTTTTATATTTACCAAGAGATTGTGGATGAAACACCATGGAAAGAAAAGGTTGGAGAAAATAAAGGGCATGTTACTAGAAACGATAGTAACGAGGGCTTGGAGTTCCCAGATGCAAGGGTTCTAGTAGTAGATGATATGAACATTAACCTAAAGGTTGCAACGGGGCTACTGCGTACCCTTAAGATTAAGCCAGATTTAGCACTCAGCGGTAGTGAGTGTTTGGAAATTCTAAAAGAAAAAGAATCTGATCTCATCTTCATGGATCAGATGATGCCTGAGTTAGATGGAATCGAAACAGCCAATAGGATTCGTGAGCTTGATACACCTTGGGCCAAGGAAGTGCCCATTATTGCACTTACAGCCAATGCAGTTAGTGGTGCCAAGGAAATGTTTTTTGAAGCTGGCTTCCAAGACTTTATATCAAAACCGATTAATTATGAAGAATTAAAAACTTGTCTAAAGAAATATATTAAAGGGTAGCCAGTGGCTACCCTTCTATATATTTTATTTCTTTTTTCAATTCAGATGGTAATGGGGTGTTGCTGTTTTTTAACTTTTGTTCAATCAATTGGTAGCGATGTAAGTGTTGCTTTGCTTTGAATTCATATTTATCCGACAATTCCTTGTATAAAGGATTTGAAGCAAGGCTAGCGCGTACTTCCTTTCTGAATGGACAATAGGTAAATAAAATGCCACGAGCGATTTTATTTAACCTTGGGGAGCCTGCACTTTCAAAGGTAACCCAAGTCATATAATCACGCACAAACATTTCACGGAAACTATTTTTGGATTTCTTTAAAGCATTCTTGATTTTTTCTTTTGCATCAGCAGATAGCTCTGAGTTTTTACGGAAATATTGTACATAATCAAAATATTCACTAGTTAACGAGCGATCAGTAACATCGTTCCAACGAGGACCCTGAACTCTCTTACAAATTTCCCAACGGTATTCACCAACTAAATGAAGAATGGAACTTTCAACATCCTCTAAAGAAAAAATGGAAAGCATCATACGTGCTGGTGTTGTTCGCTTCCTACCTTCAATCTCTTGCCACATTACACTTCGACTACCAATATTAGGCATTAAAATAAAGTTAGGTAAGTATTCTACGTGAATAAATTCTCTTGGAATATTGAGGGCTTCATTGGTATATATGGTTTCTCTGTAAAAGGCGGTATAATCCAGATCACTAATCTTCTCCAAAACCTTTTTAATCACCAAAGGAGAAACGTAACAAGTATTAAGTGGCCTTATTATCCTATGAGAAGAGAAGAATGGACAAAAGGTAGAAAGCTGCCCATGGGTTATTTTATTTACAATAGGGAACATGTTTTCAAGCTCGTAACCAACCTTTTTAAATTGATCAGCCATCATAACTCGCTCCTGAGCTTCGGTAATTTTTTGAGCTACCTTAAGAGAATGTACATATTCCTTATAATCCACTTCGAATTGATTACGGCTAGGCTCGCGCTCACCCTGATAAATGGATTGAAGCCAAGAATATAAGGTGAAAATACCAGAAACCTTATTTTCCTCCATCGAATCTGCTAAAGAACTTAGATAAGCACAGTTTTCATCACCAGCTAGTTCTTCATCTACAAAACCAAAGTATAAGAAAAGCTTTACTGGCATGGAAAGCCCGGGAAGCTCTAAGCTTCTTTCAAATACCTTTTGATAAATCAGGTTAAATAGCTCGGTTGCTTTATGGTAGATGGCAGTAGCAGCCGCGTCGGTTTGGTTCTTATCGGATAAATTTTTATAGGCCTGCACACAATTGGTAAAGGCTTTGGCAGTTTCCTGGTCAACGTCAGAATAAGTTAAAATGGTACTAAGAGAATTGCTAAGTTCCAGTTTATACTTAGCGGCATTAACAGAAAGTGTATCATCGGTAGCGGTAGTAGCTTCCAAAGAACTGGCCTGACGGTTAAAATCCGAAGTACGAATAGTAAAAAAATCGGAATTAAGATGATTGGTATTTTGAAGTAATGATATCATATGCTTGATGTCGCCAAAAAGCGTAAGTGCGTCTGGTGAAGTGCTATCTAGCTTATTGTATAAGGAAGTAAATAACTCAAAGAAGTCATCAAAATCAGTATTCATAAATAATAAGTAGATATTGGTTTTATATTTTTCAATACTTGTAAAGGAATCTTATACAAGTAGCGCATCCTGACTAGCCTTTCCAATAAAGCCAAGAGAAACGGAAGGCGCTTTTGAAACCATTTGGGCACAGCCTGCCGAAAACAACTGATAGATTCCAGCATAATAAGGAGGAACCCAGTTTTCGTAAGGGGTGTCCTTATCAAAAGGTACAAAATTTTCGAAGAGCGCAAGGGATAGCGGCGGAACTAAATTGCGATTGCAGATAGTTACATATTTAGCATAGTAATCAGTACACATGTTATAGAGGTTGCTACACTCTAACTCTAAAAGATCATAGTTTGTCAGTAAAAGATTTATTTGCTTGAAGGCAGAAAGAGAAAATAAACTTCCCATATCTGCATTTGAACGTAACAATGCCTCTAGTGATTCAATGCCTGAATAGGTATAAGGCATAACACTAGTATCCTCAAGTGCTTCATAGGATAATAAATAAACAGAAGAAGATGCGTCACAGATACCAATGACATCTCCTTTTACTAAAACGTATTCACCACCAGGATATTTTACAGAAACCGACCCTTTTAAAATCAGAAGAAGCTCTGAGATTGCTTGGCCAGCGGTGGAAATAACCTGATTCTTTTCATATTGAAATACCGCCATAAACCCTCCCTGTTAAAATTATATTTAAGTCCTAACCCCTTTCTACATTATACAAGGAGATTTGACCGAATACAACACAAATAAGTGACAATAATGTATATATTACGGATTTTGTACTGTACTTTTTGAAAAATTATGTTAAAATAAAAATACACTAGTGTCGCTTTTTACGGAGGTATATTTTTGGAACAGGATATGAAATATATAAAACAGATAATAAGTGAGTATAAAAGGGGAATAGAGCCTTTGCTTGTATATGTTCCATGGCTTACTCAAAATGTTGGGAAACAAGCTAAAAGCATTTATGAGGGAGAAGGAATAAAGGGAAATACGATTCCTATTCCAGTATTTGACGGAACACTGATGAACTTCATAAAAGAAACTCAAAAAACAGGGTGGATGGATCGAAACTATGTGTATGTATATTCCAAAAACCACGTAAGAGATATTGATGATGAGAGAAGATTAATTGCCAAGGCAACGGTACATGACTTCAAAAATTTGACGGGAATTTTGTCCAAATACGTGATGGGCGGTATGACAAAGTCATATCTATGGTCACAAGGAGTAGAAGAAGGTATCTTTTTACTTATTATAGAAAAAATGCGGGAAATCATAGAATTTTGGGATAAGCCACTAAGCTGATACGGGAGTTTACAGAATGAGCGATAAATCATTGCAGAAGAAAAGATATATATTGGAAACTGCTAGAAAAGTTTTTATGGAAAAAGGCTATAAAAACGTAACTATGAAAGATATAGTTGAGGCATGTGAAATAAGTAGAGGAGGACTCTACTTATATTATGGAAGCACTAGCGAAATCTTTGTGGAAGTTTTAAAAATGGAAACAGAAGAAACCGATGATGTATTTTCAGATAATATTACAGAAGATGCAACAGCGGTTGATATTCTTTTGTTATTTTTAAAAGAGCAAAAAAAAGAGTTGCTTAGAAAGAAAGATAATCTAACAGTGGCGATATATGAATACTTCTTTTCGGGAGAAGTAAGTCCCAAGGATAATATATTGAAGAGACAGTTTGATTCTGCCTCAAAGATTATCGAAAAGCTAATCGAAGCGGGAGTTGATAACGGTGAGTTTTACTGTGAAGATTGTAGGGCAACTGCAAGAAATATCATGTTTGTTTTGGAAGGACTAAAAATATCAGCACAAACGATTGGTATTACATCAGAAATAGTAGACGAAGAATTAGCATATATCCTAAACGGGCTAGGTATTGATGAATAGAAACAACACGAGAATCTGCCTTGGCAGATTCTTTTTTTACTTTAATAGGAAATAAGTTAAAACTTAACATTGCAACAATCCATAAGGTGTTGTAAAATCAAAAGAGCGCCAAGCGGAAAAGAAAAGCTTGTAGCGCCTGTAAAATTTCATTTGGAGGAAATCATGGGAAACGTTAGACGTATCTACGTAGAAAAGAAAGAACCATTTGCAGTAAAGGCAAAAGAACTGCATGAAGAACTGAAAAATTATTTGGGAATTACTGGAGTAGAAAAGGTACGCGAGCTTATTCGCTACGATGTAGAAAATATTTCAGATGAAATATTTGAAAAAGCATG
>JAVBUZ010000208.1:0-4884 GCA_031554725.1 Lachnospiraceae bacterium
ACTAGATGATCTCAATCTCTATATCCGAGAAAACGAGTATTTAACCTTACTTGGACCTAGTGGTTGTGGGAAAACTAATACGCTACGTATCCTAGGCGGTTTTGAAACTCCTGATACCGGAAAGGTTGTTTTTAAAGGTGACGATATAACGAACTTCCCTCCTAATAAAAGACAGCTTAATACCGTATTTCAAAAATATGCGCTCTTTACACATATGAATATTGCAGAAAATATTGCCTTTGGCTTAAAAATAAAAAACAAAAGTCAAAGCTATATTAATGATAAGATAAAATATGCCCTAAAGCTTGTAAATTTAGATGGTTTTGAAAAAAGAATGCCTGAATCTCTAAGTGGCGGGCAGCAACAGCGTATTGCGATTGCAAGAGCCATTGTAAATGAACCAAAGCTCTTACTTTTGGATGAGCCTCTTGGTGCACTTGACTTAAAACTTCGTCAGGACATGCAATATGAACTAATCCGTTTAAAAAACGAACTTGGAATTACATTTATTTACGTAACCCATGATCAAGAGGAAGCTCTAACTATGTCCGATACCATCGTAGTTATGAATCAGGGCTACATTCAACAAATTGGCTCACCTGAGCGTATCTATAATGAACCCGAAAATGCCTTTGTTGCAGACTTTATTGGTGATAGTAATATCATTGCTGCTACCATGCTTGAAGACCGTTTGGTAAAAATATTAGGCGCTAATTTTGTTTGTGTTGATGAAGGTTTTGGTCATAATAAGCCTGTAGACGTAGTTATTCGTCCTGAAGATATTGAACTGACGAAAAATCCAGCAGAAGGAACCATTCAAGGCGTTGTATCACACCTTATTTTTAAAGGAGTACATTACGAAATGGAAGTTACCGCCAACGGCTATGAGTGGCTTGTACATTCTACTGGTATGTTCCCTGTTGGAACTAATGTTGGTATTAAGGTCGACCCTTTCAACATTCAAATTATGAATAAGCCAGTATCTGAGGACGAGGAGGCTGTTGGTGTCAATGAATAAGAAACTACTCTCCACCCCCTATGTTATTTGGGCAACTGCGTTTATCATTATTCCATTATGTATGGTGGTCTTTTATGGACTTACGGATAAAACTGGGGCATTTAGTCTTGAAAATATTACCGCAATTGCTACACAGGAACACTTTAGTGCATTATGGCTTTCCATATTGCTTTCATTTGCAAGCACGATTATATGTCTTCTTTTAGCCTATCCACTAGCAATGATATTATCAAAGATTAATTCTAATCAGAATTCTTTTATTGTATTTATTTTTGTTTTACCTATGTGGATGAATTTCCTTTTACGTACACTTGCATGGCAGACATTATTAGAAAAGAATGGTATTATCAATCATTTACTGTCTTTTCTTCATGTGCCTACTTTGGATATTATCAATACTCCCGCCGCTATTATTTTGGGTATGGTTTATAACTTCTTACCATTTATGGTACTACCCATTTACAATGTGCTAGTTAAAATTGATGCCAATGTAATTAACGCTGCTAGGGATTTAGGTGCCGGCGGTTTGCAGACTTTTTTAAAGATTACACTACCACTTAGTATTCCAGGTGTCATTAGTGGTATTACTATGGTATTTGTTCCTGCCCTAACAACTTTCGTTATTTCAACCATCTTAGGTGGTAGTAAGATACTATTAATTGGTAACGTTATTGAGCAAGAATTTACACAGACTGGAAACTGGCATTTAGGTAGTGGTCTTTCTATGGTTCTGATGATTTTTATTATTTTGAGTATGGTGCTTTCCGCTATATTCGATAAGGATGGGGAGGGAAATGCCATATGATAAAAACAACTTTGCAACGTGTTTACATTGTGCTCATCTTTATTTTTTTGTACGCTCCTATCGCAACCTTAATGGTGCTTTCCTTTAATGCAAGCAAGTCTCGCGCAAAATGGGGTGGCTTTACCGCAAAATGGTATGTTTCTCTCTTTGAAAACGAAGCCATTCTCCGTGCACTCGGAAACACGCTCTTGCTTGCCTTTTTATCTGCACTTATTGCTACGATAATTGGAACCATTGCTTGTATTTCCATAAACGGAATGAAAAAAAGAAGTCGTGCTATCTTTATGGGTATTACAAATATACCTATGTTAAATGCCGAAATCGTAACTGGTATTTCACTAATGCTTCTATTTATTGTTGTAGGAGTCAAGTTTGGTTTTTTTACAATTTTGTTAGCACATATTACCTTTAATATTCCTTATGTTATTTTAAGCGTCATGCCACGAATGAAGCAACTCAATCCCCATACCTATGAAGCGGCATTAGACCTTGGTGCCTCACATTTACAAGCATTTTTCAAGGTGATTCTTCCCGATATTATGCCAGGAATTATCTCCGGATTTATTATGGCCTTTACGATGTCACTAGACGATTTTATAATTACCCACTTTACAAAAGGCCCAGGAATTGATACATTATCTACGAAGATTTATACAGAAGTGCGAAAAGGAATCAAACCGGAAATGTATGCTCTATCTACTATTATATTTGTTACCGTGCTAATCCTTTTGTTTTTAGTGAACTATGTTCCTAAAAAGAATGTTCGCAAACTGAAAAATAGCAAAGAATAGGATAATCTAACATGAAAAAAATTATTGCATTATTTTTATCGGTTGTAACAATCGCCACTCTCCTAACTGGCTGTGGTAGCTCAAAGAATGACACTCCAAACGGGGTTGTTTATGTATACAATTGGGGCGAATATATCGATGAAGAAACCCTTGATTTATTTGAAAAAGAAACTGGAATTAAAGTAGTTTATGATGAGTTTAATACAAATGAAGACATGTATCCAAAGGTAGAGGCTGGTGCTTCTAAATATGATGTGGTATGTCCTTCTGATTACATGATTGAAAAAATGATCGATAATGACATGTTAGCAGAACTCAATTGGGACAACCTTCCAAATGCAAAAGCTAATATTGGTGCTCAATACTATGAGCAGGCTACTGCTTTTGATAAAGATAATAAATATTGCGTGCCTTACTGTTGGGGAACCGTTGGAATCCTTTACAACAAAACTATGGTAGATGAACCCGTTACTAGCTGGTCTATTTTATGGGATGAAAAATATGCCGACAGCATATTGATGCAAGAATCTGTACGTGACTTATTTATGGTTTCTTTAAAATTGAATGGTTTTTCTATGAACTGTACCGATGAAGCCCAGCTACAGATTGCTAAACAATCCCTTATTGATCAAAAGCCTCTTGTACAGGCATATGTTATTGATCAGGTTAGAGATAAAATGATTGGTGGCGAAGCTGCTTTAGGTGTAATCTACTCTGGCGAAGCAATTTTTACACAGCGTGAAAATCCAGATCTTGAATATGTAATTCCAGAAGAAGGAACTAACGTCTGGATTGATGGCTGGGTAATTTTAAAAGATTCACAAAACAAAGAAAATGCTGAGAAATTCATTGATTTTATGTGCAGTCCGAAAATTGCATTAATGAATTTTGAGTATATCACTTATTCTACTCCTAATACTGCAGCGCAAGAATTAATTGAAGATGATGATATTAGAAATTCTGAAATTGCCTTTCCTGACTTATCAAAATATAATTTAGAAACCTTCTCTTATTTAGGTTCTGATGCTGATGAATTATATAATAACCTTTGGAAAGAAATCAAAGCTTACAGATAAAAGGCTAAATAATTATGAAACGAACCTTATGTTATACAATTACTGAAAAAGAAAATCAAATGCCCATAGGCTCTTATTTAAAGTCTATGGGTATTTCTGCATCCAGTCTTATTGCTTTAAAGAAGATTCCTGAAAGCATTTTATTAAATGGGAAATGGGAATATGTAAATGCAAAGGTCTCTACCGGTGATATCTTGACTCTTCATTTAGAAGAACACGAGTCTTCTGAAAAAATAGTTCCTGTAGATCTCCCCTTAGATATAATCTATGAAGACGAAGATATTTTAGTTATTAATAAGGCGGCAGACACCCCCATTCATCCTTCCTTAAACAACTACGAGAATACTCTCGCCAATGCTGTTTCTTTTTATTTTGCATCCCAAAGTATTCCTTTTGTATTTCGCTGCATTAATCGCTTAGACCGAGATACTACTGGCCTTACTATTATTGCCAAGCATATGATTAGTGCGGGAATTCTTTCAGATATGGTTGCCAAAAGAGAAATTCATAGAGAATATCTTGCAGTAGTAAGGACAAGTAACCCCCTTTCTCCTACTGGGATTATTGACGCGCCAATCTCCCGCGTCGAAGGTTCTACCATTGAACGACAGGTGGATGTTCAAAAGGGTGAACGAGCAGTTACACACTACCAAATATTATCTTCTAATTTAGAGCGAGATTTATCTCTTGCTCTTTTATGGCTAGAAACAGGGCGTACTCATCAGATTAGGGTACATATGAGGCATGTTGGAGCCCCATTAATTGGTGATTTTATTTATAATCCTGATATGACATATATAAATAGGCAAGCTCTACATTCCTATCGTTTATCTTTTACTCACCCTATTACAAAAGAACCGATGCAATTCTGTGCACCGGTTCCACATGATATGCAGGCAGCTTTTAACCTACCTATGCATATTCCACTTTATTAAATTTACTTTTCTTCACAACCACAGGTGTCATTTCCTCTAACCCATGGAGGTGGCACCATACAAGAGTCACGGTCTCTATCTCTGTCACGATCCCTATCGCGATCTCTCTCGCATCCACAATCGTTTCTATTATCATGTCTGTTATCATTTCTAGAGCCACAGCCTGTATTACATGGTGTAGTCGGTCTATTATTACAGCCACAATTTCGCTTAGAGTTGTTACAACCACATTTATTTTTGTTACCACATAGTAGGAAAA
>JAVBUZ010000230.1:0-8567 GCA_031554725.1 Lachnospiraceae bacterium
CTCTAAAGGAATTGCATTTATGTTATTACAATCTACAAAATGACTTTCCCTAATGGGAATAGCATCATAAAGCACCACACTACAATAAAAAACCACGTATAGAATTATAAGAAGGGAAGGAAGAAGAATATGAAAAATTACACCAAGGAAGATATTATTCGTTTAGTGGAAGAGGAGGATGTAGAATTTATTCGCTTACAGTTTACGGATATTTTTGGCAACCTAAAAAACATTGCAATAACAGCTAGTCAGTTGCAAAGAGCATTAGACAATAAATGTATGTTTGATGGTTCTTCGATTGAAGGTTTCGTAAGAATCGAGGAATCAGACATGTATTTACATCCAGATTATTCGACTTTGGAAGTATTTCCTTGGAGGCCACAGCAGGGAAAGGTTGCAAGAATGATTTGTGATGTTTATTGTGCTGATGGAACACCATTTGAAGGTGACCCAAGATATGTTTTAAAAAGGGCAGTTGAAGAAGCTACTCAAATGGGGTATACCTTTAACGTGGGGCCGGAGTGTGAATTTTTTCTTTTCCATACAGATGAAAATACTTTGCCAACAACCATTACCCATGAACAGGCAAGCTATTTTGATTTAGGTCCGATTGATTTTGGCGAGAATGCAAGACGAGATATGGTTTTAACCTTAGAGGAAATGGGCTTTGTTATTGAATCTTCTCATCATGAGGTTGCACCAGCTCAGCATGAGATAGATTTTCACTATGATGAAGCTTTAAAAACCGCGGACAACATCATGACATTTAAATTGGCAGTAAAAACGATTGCAAAACGTCATGGATTACATGCAACCTTTATGCCTAAACCAAAGCATGGCGTAAATGGTTCAGGTATGCATATAAATATGTCTTTATCCAAGGATGGAAAGAATATTTTTCAAAATGATGAGGACGCATTAGGGCTAAGCCAAGAAGCGTATTGGTTTATTGGTGGGCTAATGAAGCATGTCAAGGCTATGGCAGCAATAACAAATCCCTTAGTTAATTCATATAAAAGACTGGTTGCTGGTTATGAGGCACCAATCTATGTTGCATGGAGTTCCAAGAATAGAAGTCCATTAATCCGTATACCTGCAAGTCGAGGAGAGGAAACAAGAATTGAGCTTAGAAGCCCTGACCCGTCAGCAAATCCGTACTTAACACTAGCACTGTGCTTAAGAGCTGGCTTGGATGGAATTAAAAATAAAATAGAACCACCAAAGAGTGTGGATAGAAATGTTTTTGACATGACAGCTACAGAAAGAGAAGCATTAAAAATAGATGCGCTGCCAACAACATTAATAGAAGCAATAAATGAATTAGAAAAAAATAGCTTTGTTTGTGAAGTATTAGGAAAGCATGTATCAGAAAAATATGTAGAGGCAAAGAAAAAGGAATGGGAAAGATACCGCTCTCAAGTTAGCGAGTGGGAAATAAACGAATATTTGTACAAATTCTAATTAGACATTTTAATTACGAGAAACGCATAAAATGCAAAAGGTTAGGAGGGGTACAAGTGACGAATATTATTGTCGTTTTTCCGAAGATAGATGATGCAAAAAGCATAAAAAATCTTTTGGTAAGAAATGGGTTTTCTGTCACGGGAATTTGCACCACAGGGAATCAGGCAGTTAGTTTGATAGATGGTCTTAACGATGGAATTGTAATATGTGGCTACAAATTTGCGGATATGCTATATACCCAGCTTGACGAACTACTCCCCACAGGGTTTGAAATGTTACTTATGACATCGAGGCATAACATGGAACAGTGCCTAGAAAATGGCATTGTCTGCTTGGATATGCCACTAAAGGTTCCGGATCTTATTAATACAGTTGGCATGATGGTTGAGAATATAGAGAGGCGAAAACGTAAGCGCAAAAATAAGCCCAAGGAAAGAAGCGGAGAAGAACGGAACTGTATTGATGAAGCAAAGAAGCTGCTGATGTTTAGAAATAATATGACCGAGGACGAGGCCCATAGGTATTTGCAAAAGTGCAGTATGGACAGCGGGTGTGGTTTAACAGAAATGGCTGCCATGGTACTTACGCTTATGAAGGAGTAAAAAAGCAATTTTTGCATATAGAATTCTTAAAAACACTATTTTTAAAAGCTATAAATGCTGGTATACTTTAGAAAGAATAAAAGTAGAGCATAGCATTATACTTATAATGTGTATTTGAGAAAGGTATGGACATTTATATGAAGTTTACCAAGATGCAAGGCTGTGGAAATGATTATATCTATATTGATGGTAGCAAAGAGCAAGTACCTTTAGAAGAAAAATCGAAGCTAGTTAGACGGCTAAGTGATAGACATTTTGGAATTGGTGGCGATGGAGTTATTTTTATTAATCCATCGACTGAAGCCGATTTTGAAATGGAGATGTACAATGCAGATGGCAGTAGGTCTGAGATGTGCGGAAATGGCATTCGCTGTGTAGCTAAATACGTATACGATAAGGGGCTAACAGATAAAAAAACAATTACGATAATTAGTGCGGGTCAAATCAAAACTTTAAACTTAATAACTCAAGATAAGAAGGTTATCTTGGTAGAGGTGAATATGGGATCGCCAGAGCTTTTGGCAAAAAACATACCAGTAATATCGAACAATGAACAAGTGATTATGGAAGACATTACAGTTCAAGGGAAGAATTACCAGATGACCTGTGTTTCTGTAGGAAACCCACATGCGGTGGTTTTTACTGATGATGTGACTAATTTAGAGCTTGAAAAGATTGGTCCTTATTTTGAAAATCATGAGCGTTTTCCGAATCGTATCAACACCGAATTTGTGAAGATAATCGATGAAAATACCGTACAAATGCGAGTTTGGGAGAGAGGAACAGGGGAAACGCTGGCTTGCGGAACTGGTGCGACGGCAACGGCTATTGCATGTATTTTAAATGGCTTAACAAAAGAACAGATTACAGTAAAGCTCCTTGGCGGAGACTTGGAAATATATTGGGATAGGGAAACCAACTTGGCTTATATGACAGGCCCTGCAGCTATGGTTTTTGAGGGTGAAGTAGACTAAAATGAAAAGATTATTACCATACATTACAGGATATAAGAAGGAGGCAATACTTGCACCTTTATTTAAAATGCTAGAGGCCTCCTTTGAATTATTAATACCGATTGTAGTAAAAAGGATTGTAGATATCGGGATAGCAAACGGTGATAAGGGATATGTTTTAAGAATGTGTCTGCTGATGGTGGCGCTGGGACTTATTGGCTTAGTGTGTTCTGTCATTGCCCAGTATTACTCAGCAAAAGCGGCAGTAGGTGCAGCAACCAAATTACGTCATACCATGTTTAGTCATTTGCAGTCTTTTTCTTATACACAAATGGACAAGCTAGGGGTTTCAAAAATGATAACCCGCTTAACTGGTGATATTAATCAAGTACAAAATGGTATAAACATGGTACTTAGACTGTTCCTTCGTTCTCCCTTCATTGTAATTGGAGCGATGGTCATGGCATTTATCACCGACCCTAAGTCAGCAATTATTTTTGCGATAGTGATTCCCTTACTTGCTATTGTTGTCTTTGGAATAATGCTAATCACGATTCCGATGTACCAGAGGGTGCAAGGAGGCGTAGATAAAATTTTAAGAATTGTACGTGGTAATCTAACCGGAGTAAGAGTTATCCGTGCTTTTCAAAAAGAAGAAGAGGAAACCTTAGAATTTGAAGAGAGTAGCGATGCACTGGCTAAAATGCAAATAGCCGTGGGTCGCTTATCTGCTGTTATGAATCCAGTTACATATGTGCTGGTAAATGGTGCAACAGTCCTGCTTTTATGGGTGGGAGCAGTTCGCGTAGATGCTGGTATTTTAACCCAAGGAGCAGTTATGGCACTGGTAAACTACATGTCTCAGATTTTAGTAGAGCTGATTAAGCTAGCGAACCTTATTATTACTATAAATAAGGCTTTGGCATGTAATAGTCGTGTTTTTGATATGATGGAAATACAGCCTGATATGGTAGGTGGAGAGGGATCAGAAGGGATAGAAAATTCTCCATGGTCAGTAGAGTTTTCTAAGGTAGGTTTACGATATCCAGAAGCCGGAGAAGAAAGCTTGAAGGATATTGATTTTAGAGTAAGACAGGGAGAGATGGTTGGTATTATTGGTGGTACTGGTTCAGGAAAGACCTCTCTTATTAACCTCATACCTAGATTTTATGAGGCAACAGCGGGAGAAATTAAAGTAGAGGGTACCTTGGTACAGGATTATTCCTTGGAAGGGCTACGAAAAAAAGTAGGTGTAGTGCCACAAAAAACCGTTTTATTTAAAGGAACGCTTAAGGAAAATATGCTGATGGGCAAAGAAAATGCCCAGGAAGAGGAAATCTGGAAGGCCCTTGAGATAGCCCAAGCCCTAGACTTTATAAAGGATAAAGGCGAAGGTCTTGACATGTCTATTGCCCAAGGCGGAAAAAATCTTTCTGGTGGACAAAGGCAAAGACTTACCATTGCAAGAGCTTTGGTGCGTGAACCGAAGATTTTAATTCTAGATGATAGTGCGTCTGCCTTAGACTTTGCAACAGATGCCAAGCTTAGAGAGGCAATCCGTCAGCAAAAGGATAAAATGACAGTATTTATTGTGTCACAGCGAGCCTCTTCCATTATGTTTGCAGATCAAATTATTGTTTTAGATGATGGAAATATTGTAGGAAAGGGAACACATGAAGAGCTACTAGTGTCCTGCCTTGTTTATCAGGAGATATACTATTCACAGTTTCCTGAAAGGAGGGAAAACGTATAATGACAAAGAAAACTACGACCCTTAAAAAAGTCCTCCTTTATATAAAAAAATATTACTTTTTTCTGATTTGTTCTATTGCTTGTGCTGCAATAACTGTTATACTAACCTTATACATTCCCATCCAAATCGGTAATGCCATTGATTGTATTATTGCGGCTGGGAAGGTGGATTTTTTGCTGTTAAAGGACATTATCGTTAAGATGTGTGTTGCTATTGGAATGACGGCTATATCCCAGTGGTTTATGAGCGTATTCCATAATAAAATTGCATATTCGGTAGTAAGGGATATACGTAAGGATGCCTTTGAAACCATCCAAAAGCTACCGTTAAAATATTTGGATGCTCAATCATATGGAGACATCGTTAGTAGGCTGACCAATGATATAGATCAATTTAGTGATGGACTTATTATGGGCTTTACTCAGCTTTTTACAGGAGTGCTTACGATTATAGGTACCCTTGTTTTTATGCTACGTGAAAACGTTGGGATAACGATGGTGGTAATTTGTATCACACCAATAAGTCTAGTTGTGGCAAGCCTAATTGCAAAAAATACCTATCAAATGTTCAAGCTACAGTCAGAAAGTCGCGGTGAACAAACGGCGTTTATTGATGAAATGATAGGAAATCAAAAAGTAGTACAGGCCTTTTCTTACGAGGGAAAAGCCATGGAGCGTTTTGACAACATAAATGATAGGTTAGCAAAATACTCTCTGAAAGCAATTTTTTACTCTTCCATCACCAATCCTGCTACAAGGTTTGTAAACAGTCTTGTATACACGGGAGTCTGTACCTTTGGAGCCCTATCTGTTATGAATGGTAATCTTTCGGTGGGAACCTTGGCCTGTTTTTTAAGCTATGCTAACCAGTATACCAAGCCATTCAATGAAATATCAGGGGTATTTACAGAGTTTCAAAATGCAATAGCCTGTGCAGCTCGCGTGTTTGCTTTGATTGAAGAAACAAAGGAGGCACAAAAGGAAAAGGAGCAAAGCCTGGAAACTGCAGAGGGTTATATTAACATAGAGCATGTGGATTTTTCCTATGTGCCAGAGCGTAAGCTGATTGAGGATTTAAACCTAGCTGTAAAGCCTGGACAAAGAGTGGCCATTGTTGGCCCAACAGGCTGTGGAAAGACGACGATTATTAACCTACTTATGCGTTTTTATGAAATAAATGCTGGAAGTATAAAGGTGGATGATACCGATATTACAGATTTGACAAGAAAGAGCCTCCGTAAAAATTACGGCATGGTTTTACAAGAAACATGGTTAAAGGCGGGAACTGTAAGAGAAAATATAGTAATGGGAAAACCAGATGCTACGGATGAAGAAGTGATTAATGCTTCAAAGGCGGCTCATGCCCACAGCTTTATTAAACGTTTACCCAAGGGCTACGATACCATGCTTACAGAGGATGGAGAAGGTCTCTCCCAAGGACAAAAGCAGCTACTTTGTATTACGAGAGTTATGCTTTGCCTGCCACCAATGCTTATCCTAGACGAGGCAACGTCTTCAATTGATACAAGAACAGAAATAAGAATACAAAAAGCTTTTGCCAATATGATGCAGGGAAGAACTAGCTTTATTATAGCCCACCGCCTATCCACAATAAAAGATGCGGATATTATTTTAGTTATGCGTGATGGGAAAATTATTGAGCAAGGAAAGCACGAAGAGCTTTTGACGAAGAAAGGTTTTTATGCCCAGCTATACAATAGTCAATTTATAGGAGCTGCGGAGTAGATAAAATTATTAATGAAGGAGTAAGGGAATGGGGATTATTTATAACGAAAAGGAACAGGTTTTTAAGCTGGATACACCAAACAGCACATATTTAATTGGGGTAATAGGTGCAGATGGATTTTTAGGACATATGTATTACGGAAAAAAAATAACGGATATTAGAGGGACAAAAGAGCTGCTACGCATTTACGAGCCTCCTTTTACACCAGATGTAAATGAAAGAGATCGTTTAAGCTTTTTAGATGCTTTCCCAACAGAATATTCAGGACATGGTGTAGGAGATTATAGAGAAAGTAGCATTCGTGTCAAAAATGAAAATGGAAATACCGCGGTACAACCACTTTATGTATCTCATGAAATTTATGCGGGCAAGAGAAAATTGGAAGGACTTCCGGCCACCTTTGGTGATGAAAAGGATGTAACAACCTTAGCAATTACTTGTGAGGACAAATCCCTTGGACTTGAAATCGTATTGGAGTACAGTGTGTTTGAAGATACCGACGGCATTGCAAGAAGTGTAAAAGTGACCAATAAAGAGCAGTCACCAATCTACCTTGAAAAAGTAATGTCAGGTTGTCTTGATATGGATAATCAGGAGTTTGATTTAATAACCTTACATGGTTCTTGGGCAAGAGAAAGACATATGCAGAGAAAGTCACTGGGCTTTGGTCAACATAGCGTAGCTTCTCTACGTGGAGAAACAAGTCATCAAGAGCACCCATTTATGGCTCTTGTAGAAAAAAATGCGACACAAACTAGTGGTGATGTTTATGGCTTTAACTTTGTATATTCAGGTAACTTCTTAGCTATGGCAGCGGTAAATCAATTTGACAGCGTGAGAGTTTTAATGGGAATTAACCCAGAGGATTTTTCTTGGAAGCTAGAGTCAGGTGAGAGCTTCCAGGCACCAGAAATGATTGTAACCTACTCAGCAGAGGGTATCGGTGGCATGACAAGGTCTTTCCATAGCCTATACCGCAAACATCTGATTAGAAGTCCATATAAAAATAAAAAACGTCCTATTTTAATAAATAACTGGGAAGCAACCTATTTTGACTTTGATGAAAAGAAGCTTTTAGATATTGCCAAGGAAGCCTCACAGATGGGTATTGAAATGCTCGTTATGGATGATGGTTGGTTTGGTAACAGATTCGATGACAATAGAGCCCTTGGAGATTGGGAAGTAAACGAAGAAAAGCTAAAGGGTGGCGTAAAGGATTTAGTAGATAAAGTAAATGACCTTGGCATGGAGTTCGGCATTTGGTTTGAACCAGAAATGATTTCTCCAGATTCTGATCTTTATAGAGCACATCCAGAGTGGGCAATTGCTATACCCAATCGTACACCGGGTAAAGCAAGAAACCAATATGTTTTGGATATTAGTCAAAAAGAAGTTAGGGAGTGCATTTGCCAAAAGATTGGCAAGGTATTACATAGTGCCAACATTAAATACGTAAAATGGGATATGAACCGTCCTTTAAGTGATGTAGGAAGTCTTAGCCTACCTCCAGACAGGCAGGGCGAGGTGTTCCATAGATTTGTGCTTGGCATGTATGAAATGCAAGAGTGGCTATTGGCAGAATTTCCAGATTTACTACTAGAAAACTGTTCAGGTGGTGGAGCTCGTTTTGATCCAGGTATGCTTTATTATAGTCCACAGATTTGGTGCTCTGATGATACCGATGCGATTGAAAGACTAGCAATTCAGGAAAGCACAGCCATGATTTATCCGCTGTCCTCTATGGGTTCTCATGTGAGCGTGTGCCCAAACCATACGGTAGGAAGAAATACACCTTTTGAAACCAGAGGATATGTAGCTCTAGCAGGAACCTTTGGCTATGAGCTAGATGTAACAAAGCTTTCAAATGAAGATAAAGAAATGGTGTCAAAACAGGTTGCTATGTATCATAAATTTAATGATTTAGTTAGAGAGGGAGATTATTACCGAATTGCTTCTTATCAAGAAAATCATAAATTTGATTGTTTCCAAGTAGTTTCAAAGGATAAAAAAGAAAGTTTAGTATTTTTTATTCAAGTTTTAGGGGAACCT
>JAVBUZ010000127.1:0-3412 GCA_031554725.1 Lachnospiraceae bacterium
AAAGGAATTAGAACGTGCAAAACGTCCTATTATCTGTGTAGGTGGTGGTGTCTTATTAAGTGATGCTCAAGATGAGCTTAGAGCATTTGCTGAAAAGAATCAGATACCTGTTGTTTCTACCATGATGGGTATTGGTGTTATGCCTTCTGCACATCCTCTATACTTTGGTATGGTTGGTAACAATGGAACTCCATATGCTAATAAAGCAATGAATCAGTGCGATGTACTAATTATGGTTGGTGCGAGAGTGGCAGATAGAGCGGTAAGTCAGCCAGGATTAATTACACAAAATAAAACATTAGTACATATTGATGTTGATCCCGCTGAAATTGGGAAAAATGCCGGTCCAAGTATTCCTCTAGTGGGTGATGCTAAGCATATTTTCAGCGAATTTGTAAAACAGGATTTTACGAGTGACTATAATGAGTGGCTTACTTCTTTAAATGAATGGAAAATGACTTTAAATATAAAACGTACACCGAATCCTGAATTTGTAGACCCAGCAGCATTTATTACCATGCTTTCAGAGAAAATGCAGAAGAATGCTGTTTATGTTGCAGACGTTGGACAGAATCAAATTTGGTCATGTGCTTACCATATTGTAAAAGAGGGTGATTTTTTAACCTCTGGTGGTATGGGAACCATGGGATATTCTATTCCAGCAGCGATGGGGGCCAAGGTTGCAGACCCTTCTAGACAAGTTATTGCAGTTTGTGGTGATGGTTCCTTCCAAATGTCGATGATGGAACTAGCAACTATCCAGCAGCATCACATCCCTGTTAAAATTATTGTTTTCAAAAATAATGTTTTGGGTATGGTTAGAGAATATCAGCATTTCACATACAAGGACAATTATTCGGTAATAGATTTAACCGGCAGTCCAGATTTCGGAAAACTATCAGCAGCATATGATATTCCTTTTTTAAGACTAGCCAATATGGAAAATGCAGCAGAAGTAATTGATGCATTTTTAGCAGAAGATAAGTCTATGCTACTTGAATGCCTAATTGATCCAATGGATATTGTTAAATAAGAAAGGAGACTAGCAAATGCAAAGAATTTATTCTGTTTTAGTGGAAAACCGTTCAGGTGTACTATGTAAAGTTGCCGGCCTCTTTTCCAGAAGATGTTTTAATATTGATAGCTTGACTGTGGGAGAAACAGATGACCCTACGGTATCATGTATGACGATTGTTTCAAGTGGAACACAAAGAACCATCGAGCAAATTGAAAAGCAGCTAAATAAAAAGTTAGATGTTATCAAAGTAAAGACATTTGACGAAGGCGCTAGCATTAGCAGAGAGCTTATGTTAGTTAAGGTAAAATATAATAAGGGGAATCGTAGAGATATCTTGGAAATTTGTTCTGTAATGAAAGCTGAAATTGTAGATATGTCCAAGAATTATATGATTATCCAAATATGTGATATACCAGAAAAGACCAAGGTACTTGTTAGTATGCTTCAATCAATTAGTATTGTAGAAATTGCAAGAACTGGAACCTTAGCACTTCAAAAGTGTAGTGAAAATGATAATGCATAAACGTTATATAAGATGAATGCAGATGAAAAAGTGTCGCTGAGGGCGATGCTTTTTTACTATAACATATGAGTTATAGATAATAAAACTCTATAACTTTATGTTATATCTATTATTCCGTAAATGCATACGTTGACAAGGAACGATATTGTTGCTAAAATTATACCTTGAGAAGAATTTTAAAATAAATTCGGAGGTGGAAAGTGTATGCAGACTAAGGTATTTCAGCTTTTAGTGGACAACACTTCCGGTGTACTAAGTCGTATCGCAGGTTTGTTTTCCCGAAGAGGCTATAACATCGAAAGTATTACCGCAGGTGTCACAGCAGATCCTAGATTTAGCAGAATTACAATTGTTACTTCAGGTGATGATGAGGTTTTAGAACAAATTGAAAAGCAAGTCGCTAAATTAATTGATATTCGTGATATCAAAGAATTAGAGCCAGATGAAAGCGTCTATAGAGAGCTTGCACTTATTAAAGTCAAAGCTACTCCCGTGGAACGACAAAGTGTCATCGCTGTTGCGGATATTTTCCGTGCAAAGATTATTGATGTCGCTACAGAAAGCTTAATTATTGAACTTACTGGAAATCAGGCCAAAATAGAAGCGTTTATTAAGCTGTTAGACGGATATGAAATTTTGGAATTAGCACGTACTGGTATTGCTGGTTTATCCAGAGGTTCAGAAAAAGTAATTCATTTAGAAAACTAAGTTAGCTCTAGGTGTATCCTATAAGTTATAAATTATGAATAGCCACATGGCTGTAAACGGAGGAAAAGAAAAAATGGCAAATATTTATTATCAAGAAGATTGTAACATTTCTGTATTAGAAGGAAAAACAATTGCAGTTATTGGTTACGGCAGCCAGGGTCATGCTCATGCATTAAACGCAAAAGAATCAGGTTGTAACGTTATTATTGGTTTATACGAGGGTTCAAAATCTTGGGATAAAGCAGTAAAGCAGGGATTTGAAGTATATACAGCAGCAGAAGCTGCAAAAAAAGCTGATGTTATCATGATCTTAATCAATGATGAAAAACAAGCTGAAATGTACAAAAATGATATCGAACCAAACCTTGAAGAAGGAAACATGTTAATGTTTGCTCATGGTTTTGCAATCCACTTTGGACAGATTGTTGCTCCTAAAAATGTAGACGTTACAATGATCGCGCCTAAGGGACCTGGACATACTGTAAGAAGCGAATACCAGGCTGGAAAAGGTGTTCCATGTTTAGTTGCGGTACATCAGGATGCATCAGGTAAAGCTCTTGATAAAGCTTTAGCTTATGCACAGGCAATCGGTGGAGCAAGAGCAGGTGTTCTTGAAACAGATTTCAGAACAGAAACAGAAACAGACCTTTTTGGTGAACAAGCAGTTCTTTGTGGTGGTGTTTGTGCACTTATGCAGGCAGGTTATGAAACATTAGTAGAAGCAGGATATGATCCAAGAAATGCATACTTCGAATGTATTCATGAAATGAAATTAATCGTAGATTTAATTTATCAAAGTGGTTTCGCTGGTATGAGATATTCTATCTCTAACACAGCAGAATACGGCGATTATATAACAGGACCTAAGATTATCACTGAAGACACAAAGAAAGCTATGAAGAAAGTTTTAAGTGATATTCAAGATGGTACTTTTGCAAAAGATTTCTTATTAGATATGTCTGCAGCAGGTGGACAGGCTCACTTCAGAGCAATGAGAAAATTAGCTGCTGAACATTCTTCATAAGTTGTTGGTGATAGCATCCGTAAGTTATACAGCTGGAACAACGAAGAAGACAAATTTATCAATAACTAATTAAATAAACCATTTAATAAGGCAGATATTTATTATCTGTCTTATTTTTACGAAGGAATAGAGGTTTTTC
>JAVBUZ010000213.1:0-17824 GCA_031554725.1 Lachnospiraceae bacterium
TAGGAGCATTCCTGTAATTCGGAAATAACGCCAATTGAATAAAAAGAAACCTCGCAGTAAGATTAAGGTATCATCTTGGACGGATGAAAAACACCAAAATCAAACGGAGGTTTCACTATGAATTTTACACAGAATGAGAAATTAAATCAAGTAACTGCTGACACATTAATTGTAGGAGTTGACATAGGTTCGCAAACGCATTTTGCCAGAGCGTTTGACTGGAGAGGTGTGGAACTCGGAAAAAGAGTTTTTAAGTTTAGTAATACAGGCGTTGGATTTCTGACATTTGTTAAGTGGATTGATGAAATGCAACAAAGAACAGGTATGAAGAAAGTGATTGTTGGATGTGAACCAACTGGTTGTTACTGGCTTACTTTTCAGAGTTTTCTTGAAAAACAAGAAATCACACTTGTAACTGTAAACCCTTATAGTGTAAAGAAAAGTAAGGAACTTGATGACAATAGTCCTGAAAAAAGTGATTTAAAAGATCCAAAGACAATCGCGGGACTTGTGAAAGATGGACGCTATTCCATCTCCTATATTCCAACAGGAGCATATGCAGAAATCAGAGAAGCTTCGGTCTGTAGAGACCAAATTATGAAGCAACATGTAAGACTATCTAATCAGATACAAGGATGGTTACAAAAGTATTTTCCAGAGTATATGGAGTGCTATCAGGATTTTGATTCGACAAGCGGATTGATGCTGTTGCAGAACGCACCATTACCGCATGAAATAATAAAACTTGGTGTTGGTGGAATCAATGAAATCTGGCGAAATGCTAAGGTAAGAGCTGCAGGATTAAAGAGGGCACAGACCCTGGTTGAAGCAGCCCAAAATAGTGTAGGACTTGAAGGAGGAGAAGCCGCAAAGCTTGAGATATGGATTCTCGTAAATGACTACATTGCCAAAAAGCAACAACTAGAAAGACTTGATGAATATCTGGCACAGAAAGTTATGGAAGTGCCAAATGTGGAGAAACTGCTCGCCATAAAAGGAGTAGGGCTTAGTACCGTTATTGGTTTTATAGCAGAGGTGGGTGATATCGGACGTTTCACTGATCCAAAGCAGATACAAAAGCTCGCAGGACTGGAAATAACCAAAATCAGTTCAGGAAAGAAGAAAGGTCAATCGGGAATAAGCAAGAGAGGCAGAAGTAAACTTAGAAGGACAATGTATGAGTCGGCACGAGCCCTAATGAATTGGAATCCGGCGTTTGCAGATGTGTTCCTTTATTATAGGAACCGAACAAGGAATCCGCTAGGAGGAATGCAGGCAAAGATAGCGGTTGCATGTAAGGCAATCCGCGTATTCTATACCATCCTTAAAACTGGCTGTGACTTTGATGAAATGAAATTCAGAGAAGATATCATAAGACCAGAAGCAGCGTAAACCTGCAAGCACTCAGTAAACAGAATAACGTCCGCCAAGAATCAATTGGTGCTGGATTACAGGAGTGCTCTCTAATACAAAACAAAGCAGAGCGAAGTCGCTAAGACATAATTCATAGGGCATGACCCTGAGTAGGAGCAAGAGCGACACCCAAAGCTATGAGTAGGCTGGACGAAGGAATTTAGGACCTAACTTGCGGGTTAGATGATCCTGTTAGACATGAGAGGTTAGCAGCCATAGGGAACCACTGGGCACACATTTCGCCTTCATAAAAAGAATGACGTTTAGTTTTGTGTACCCATCATCCAGGAAAACAGACACTTTCTAGCAGAAAAGATGTGGTTTTCGCTCATAAAACTGCTTCGTTTATGTAACGAAACTTTTAAACCAATTTCATAAAGAGCCTAAAATAAAGGCATTTTTGTGAAAAATAAATAAGAAAGTATAGAGAGGAGTATTATGAAAAGAGTATCAAAAGTTTTAGCAATCGTTTTAACCTTGGGATTAGGAGTATTAGTTACTGGATGCGGAAAGAGTGCAGCATCCACGTTAACAGCAGATGTGAAAGAAGAAGTAAATCAGGAAATAAAAGAAGAAACAGAGATTGTTACGATTAAAGTGGCAACAGGAGGTTCTCCAAGACCATACGTGTATGTGGGAGAAGATAATGAACCAACAGGATATGATATTGAAGTATTGAAAGCAGTTTTTGAAAAATTACCAAATTACGAGCTTCAAATAGAAGTTACAGATTTTGGTTCCGTTTTTTCTGGTCTGACAAGTGGCATATACAAAATAGGAGTTAATAATTTTTCATACAAAGAAGAGCGTGGAAAATCTTATCTTTATTCTTATCCATATGACAAAATCGGCTATGTTTTTGTAACAAAAAAAGGAACGGAACCGATTGAATCCTTTGAGCAAGCAGCAGGCAAAAACTTTGAAGGTTCGGCAGGAGTTAGTGTAACAACAGCCGTAGAAGCATGGAATGAACTAAATCCAGATAAGGCAATAAATATTTCCTATTCAGAGGCAGACACAGCGCTTTTATTACAGCATATTGAAGATGGAAGAGTAGACCTAGGTATTATTGACGTGGCAATGTACAAATCATATTTGGAAGAGTTCGATTACGACGTTCAGTTTGTAAATGTTCCAGAAGAGGAAGCAAAGCTAATTGCAGATAATTCTTACGCGTATTTTATTTTACCTAAGGATCAGGTGGAGCTTCGTGATGAAGTAAATTTAGCATTAAAAGTATTAAAGCAGGATGGAACCTTAACACAGCTAAGCCAAAAGTGGTTTGGTCAGGATACAGCACCAGAGGATGATAGATTTGAGGAGACAATCAATTAATGGAAACTTTATTTGATATAAAGATGGTATTTACACAAATACCTGCAATTTTAAAATATCTCCCAGTAACATTAGAGCTGTCAATCATTTCGATGATTGTCAGTCTAGTGTTAGGCTTACTTCTTGCACTTGTAAAAATAAAGCAAATTCCGATATTGAAGCAGCTCTGCAATATTTATATTTCGATAATTCGCGGGACCCCGATTCTGGTTCAATTATATGTGACCTATTTTGGAATCCCTCTAATATTGAAATATATAAATTCCAAGTTGGGAACGGACTATAACGTCAATGGAGTTGCCTCAATTGTCTATGCATTTGTTGCACTAGCAGTAAATCAGTCGGCTTATAATGCGGAAATTATCCGTGGTGCATTAGAGTCTGTTGATCGGGGACAGGTGGAGGCATCAAGTGCACTGGGAATGACATATTTGCAAGCACTTAGAAGAATTATTCTTCCAGAAGCCTTTGTGGTGGCGCTCCCTTCCTTGGGAAATGCTTTTATAGGTTTAATAAAGGGGACTTCTCTTGCCTTTGTATGTTCGGTGGTAGAAATGACTGCACAAGGTAAGATTATTGCAGGAAGAACCTATCGTTATTTTGAAGTATATGTTTCACTAGCAATTATTTATTGGATACTTACAGCTATAATTGAACAGGTACTTAATAGGATAGAGGCTAAAATAAAAATTCCCGAAGAAGCGCCAGCATTACTTGAAGAAAGTGTGATATAGCCATGATAGAAATTAAGAATTTATCTAAAAAATATAAGAATAATGTTGTTCTTGATGGAATTGACTTAACCATTAATCAAGGCGAAGTGGTAGCAATAATTGGGCCATCAGGAACAGGAAAGTCTACACTTTTACGCTGCATCAATAGGTTAGAACGCCCAGAACTAGGGAGCGTTAGCATTGATGGGCAAGAAGTAGATTTGGTGCATATTAAGCGTAGAGATTTAACGGAGCTTCGCAAGAAAACAAGTATGGTATTTCAAAACTTTAATTTATTTTCTAAAAAAACAGCACTCCAAAATGTTATGGAGGGGTTAGTAGTTGTTAAAAAAATAGATAAAGCGAATGCGGAAACGATTGCCCGAAAACAGCTTAAAAACGTTGGTCTATTAGATCATGCCAATCACTATCCAAGGCATTTATCTGGTGGGCAGCAGCAGAGAGTGGCGATAGCTAGAGCTCTTGCCATGGAGCCTAAGCTATTACTTTTGGATGAGCCTACTTCTGCCTTAGACCCAGAGCTTGTGGGTGAAGTGCTAGATACGATTAAGAAAGCAGCCAAAGAAGGATATACCATGCTATTAGTTTCTCACGAGATGAATTTCGTGCGAAGTGTAGCAACAAAGGTTATCTTTTTGGACAATGGAAAGATATTGGAAAGCGGCACTCCAAAAGAGGTGTTTGGCCATCCTAAGAATGAGCGCGTAAAAGAATTCTTTCTTAAGATTAGTCGTTTGGAGGACTTTGAGTATTCTATTTAATATTCGCAGAGGGGGATGAAGATGATGGGACACAATAATACATTTCAGGGAATTGATTTGTTTGAAAATACGTTTAAGCATCAAATAAAAGATAATGGTGAAATTGGTGACTTAGATTATATGTTCAAAAAAAAGTTTGGCGATGAGCCGGGGCAGTGGCCAGTAGAACCCGATCGTTATCGCTTAATATGGATGCCAGGATGCCCACACGCACATAAGGTGGTAATTACAAGAAAGCTTTTAGGACTTGATAAAGTAATTAGTCTAGGGACCACCGGAATACTTCGTACTCCAAAAGGGTGGGCGTTTACGGAAGACCCAGAGGAACTAGATCCGGTATTAAAAATTCATTATTTACATGATATATATACAAGACATGATCCTAATTATACAGGAAGGTCAACAGTACCGACAATTGTTGATACCTTCACCGGTCAAGGGGTAAATAATGATCATTTTTGGATTCCCATATATTTTAATACTGCTTGGAAAAAATATCACAAGCAAGATGCGCCAGATTTATATCCAGAACATTTACGAAGCGAAATTGATGAACTAAATAAATTTATTTTTAAGCGAGTAAACGAAGGTGTTTATAAATGCGGTTTTGCGAGAACCCAAGATTCACTAAATATTGCTTACAAGCAGTTTTTTGAGGCAATGGATTTTTTAGATAAGCATTTAGAAAATCGTAGATTTTTATTTGGAGACTACATTACAGATTCTGATGTTCGCTTATATCCTACATTAGTACGTTTTCAAGTTACCTATTATCAAATGTTTCGCGCAAATCGTAATCGTTTGGAGGAATTTAAAAATTTGTGGCCTTATGCAAGAGACTTGTATCAAACGGAAGGCTTTAGGGATACAACACCATTTGAACTAATTAAAAAGCATTATCAGTTGTCGCCTCACTTACGCGCGCTTTGGGGAAATGTTCATGGAATTTATGCCAAAGGACCAGAAGTAAGCGGTTGGGAATTGCCACATAACCGTGAAACACTGTCAAAAGATGTGAATAAGTTTTTGGTTCAAAGCTGAAGGGAGAAAAATTATGGATAGCTTACATTTGGCAACTGAGATATATGATTTAATTGAAAAGGCAGGGGCAGCAACTAGTCAGGAAGAATATGAAAAATATTATGATCTAGTATTTGATGAGTTAGAGAGGCTGAATGCGGAATTAAGGATTAAGAACTTTTTACATGGAGATGTAATTACGACAGCAGATATTGAGTTATACGGGCTTCTCATTCGCTTTGATGTTATCTATTTCTTTGCGTATCGACTAAATAAAAAGCATATTAAGGATTATCCTAATATATGGGAGTATTTAGAGAGATTACATTTTAAAGAAAAGCTTGGAAAAACAACAGATATTGAAAAAATAAAAGAGGACTATTATTTAGGGCTGGATGAGGTACATAATCCGTATCATCTGGTGGCAAATGGACCAGAACTAGGAGGGGTATAATGGAAATACTAAGAGCAACAGAAACATGGCAACAGGCGGGGGCTTATTATGTAAGGATAGAGGCAATGGTAAAGGGCTTCAACCTTCCTATGAATGGTGAGTTCGACGAGCATGATACTCCCAGTACCCATTATGTGGTAGTGCTTGATGAGGGATTACCTATTGCCACATGTCGTCTTTTTGAAATAGATAAAGAAACTGCAAAAATTGAACGTGTAGCAGTTTTAAAGGAATATAGAAAAAAAGGGATAGGAAAATTCCTAATTGAAGGTGCAGAAGAATGGCTACAAGAAGAGGGTTATAAAAAGATTGTGATCAATAGCCGAGATGAGGCTGTGGGATTCTATGAAAGACTTGGCTATATAGCGGACTATAATCGAATTGATGAGGGTGGCGTATTTACCTGTATCTATACGGAAAAAAGTCTTACCGATTCAGAAGAAAATTTGGGAAAGGTTTCAACCTCTGAGGCAGCTCATGAAATAGCAGGTTCAGGTGCCTTTGTAAGACAGGAAAATCGATTTGTTACGCCTTTCGGAAACGAAGAAGGACAGTTGCCCGTAGAAGCGAATCGTTACAGATTGATATGGACACCATTATGTCCCTGGGCAACTAGACAGGTGATTGCTTTCAAATTGCTGGGACTTGAAGAGGTAATAAGTGTTGGCAAGGTTGCTCCCGTAAGAACGGAAAAGGGCTGGGAATTTTCTTTAGATGAAGGGAACGTAGATCCAATACTAGGGATTCGTTATCTTCCCGAAATATATGCAGCTACCGACCCAGAATATACAGGCAGAGCTACGGTTCCGACGGTGGTAGATGTAAAGACAAAAAAGGTTGTTAACAACGACTATCATCATTTGACGAATTACTGGGAGACGGTGTGGAAACCATTTCACAAGCAGGGGGCACCCGATCTTTACCCCGAGCATTTGCGAAAAGAAATCGATGAACTTAATAACATATTATTCCATGAAGTAAATAACGGGGTATATAAGGCTGGCTTCGCAAAGTCTCAAGAGGAATATGAGAAAAACTTTGATATTGTATATAGAAGGTTAGATTGGTTGGAGGAGAGGCTAGATAAGTCCAGATATTTATTTGGAGATGCATTGACTGATTCAGACATCCGATTATACGTTACCTTAATTAGATTTGATGTGGCATACGTTTTTAGCCATAATACAAACCTTAGAAGAATTAGAGACTATGAGAATTTGTGGAACTATACAAAGGATTTATATTCCATTCCAGCATTTAGGGAAACGACAGATTTTGATGCAATTAAGAGAGGATATTTGACTGGAGATAAAACAGAAAATCCTTATAATATTTTGCCGTTAGGTCCAGATGTGTCAGCATATTCTTTTTTTAATAATCTCGCATAAAAGTTTGCAAAGCCTTGGAGGGAGGAGACGAGAGATGTCATATAGTGAATTATTATCGGCTGAAACCAGTAAAAATGGTAGTTTTGAAAGGCAACCCAATCGGTTTGTAACACCCTTTGGAGAAGGAGAAGATAAGCTCCCAGTAGAAGCGGGGAGATATCGACTTATTTGGTCACCAGCTTGCCCTTGGGCACACAGACAGGTTATTGTAAGAAAATTGCTGGGACTCGATAAGGTAATTAGCTTAGGCACAGTTGATCCGATAAGACCGGCCAAGGAGGTCAGTGACTGGGCTTTTACCTTAGATGAAAATAACGAAGACCCTGTGCTAAAGATTAAATACCTTAGTGACATATATTTGGAAACAGAAAAAGAATATAAGGGAAGGTTTACCGTTCCTGCGGTGGTGGATTTAAAAGCAAGAAAAGTGGTAAACAACGATTATTTTAAGCTTACCAACTATTGGGAGGTAGAATGGAAGAAGTTTCATAAGGAGGGGGCACCAGAGCTTTATCCGGAAAATTTACGTAGCCAAATAGATGAGCTTAATGGTATTATCTTTAGAGATATAAATAACGGCGTATACAAGGCGGGATTTGCGAAGAGCCAGGAGGCATATGAGGCAGCATACCATCAGGTATTTGATCGACTTGATTGGTTGGAGGAGCGGCTATCACACAGTAGATATCTTTTTGGAGATAGCATCACCGATTCTGATATTAGGCTTTATGTAACTTTAGCTAGATTTGATATAGCATATTATAATGGCTTTAGGGTGAACCGCAACCAATTAATTGATTTTCCTAACCTATGGGGTTACGCCAGAGATTTATATCAGACAGAGGGCTTTGGTGATACGACGGATTTTGAAGCCATAAAAAAGCATTATCATCTCTGTGCTGTTTTTACAAATCCGGATAAAATATTACCCAAAGGGCCAGATTTGTCTGTTTGGAATACAACACATAATAGAAAGAGCAAATAATCTTAAGATGGAAATAACAATACAAGAATTAGAAAAATTAGATAAAGATAGTTACCAGATTATTGATATTCGTGATGAAGTAGAAAGATCCCACGGAATGATACCAGGAGCAGCTTCTGTAGCTTCTGGTGAAGTTTTGGGCAATCCACAAATTGATTTTAGTAAAAAGCTTATTATTTGCTGTAGTAGGGGTAAGTATAGTGTGGAGCTTGCAGAGAGTCTTGAGGAAAAGGGGATAGATGCAGTCAGTCTTCAGGGTGGATATATCGCCTGGCTTCTTGATATGATGCAGAAGGAGCAGATGCAGGATATCACGAAGGATGTGGAGCAAAGTATCCGAAAAAAATTTCGAAAAGAGATATGGTGCAAGTTTACAAAAGCCATAAATCAATATGAGCTAGTAAAAGAGGGAGATTGCATCGCTGTCTGTATTTCGGGTGGTAAGGATTCGATGCTACTGGCAAAGCTTTTTCAAGAATTAAAGCTTCACAATAAATTTTCTTTTGAAGTTAAATTTCTGGTAATGGATCCGGGATATAGCCCCGAAAATCGCAAGGTAATTGAGGAAAATGCTAAAAAGCTAAATATCCCGATTGCCATTTTTGAGTCTAATATTTTTGATTCCGTATATAACATTGAGAAGTCTCCATGCTACCTATGTGCGAGAATGAGAAGAGGATATCTTTATCATTTCGCAAAAGAGCTTGGGTGTAATAAAATTGCTTTAGGTCATCACTATGATGATGTTATTGAAACCATTCTTATGGGAATGCTATATGGTGCACAGGTACAAACCATGATGCCCAAGCTCCACAGCACTAATTTTGAAGGCATGGAATTAGTTCGTCCCCTATATCTTGTTCGAGAGGACGATATTAAGGCGTGGCGAGATTATAATAAGCTACGCTTTATCCAGTGTGCATGCAAGTTTACGGATACCTGTACCACCTGCAATAATGAGGAAAACCGTTCTAAGCGGGTTGAGATAAAGGAACTCATAAAAACATTAAAGAAAACTAATCCTTTTGTAGAAGCAAATATTTTTAAAAGTGTAGAAAATGTCAATTTAGATACCGTAGTCGCCTACAAAAAGGATCAAATCCGTTACCACTTTTTAGATACCTATGATAAGACGACGAATGACTGTGATGGTCAAGAGTAAAGGTGAAAGGAAAAGGAATAGATGAATAGGGAAGAGGCATGGCAGCTACTTACAGAGTTTAATAAAGAGGAATTTCATTTAGAACACGCTCAAATTGTGGAACATGTAATGGAATATTTTGCTGAAAAACTGGGCTATGGGGATGAAAAAGAATTCTGGGGATTAGTAGGATTATTACATGATTTGGATTTTGAAATGTATCCCACCCAGCACTGTATTAAAAGTCAAGAAATAATGAGAGAGCATGGAATTGATGAAAAAATAATTCATGCAACAGCCAGTCATGGCTATGCTATTACAGTAGATATCCAGCCTAAACATGAAATGGAAAAGGTGTTGTATGCAATAGATGAGCTTACGGGATTAATTGGTGCAGTTGCAATTATGCGACCTTCAAAAAGTGTACTGGATTTGGAACTAAAATCTGTAAAGAAAAAGTACAAGAGTAAGGGGTTTGCAAGTGGATGCTCAAGGGAAGTGATAGAACGTGGTGCGGATATGCTAGGATGGTCCTTGGATGATTTAATTGTACAGACAATTGATGCCCTGCGTCACTATACGTTGACATTAAAATAACACATGTGGACAAGTTAATGTGTGCAGATATTATAATGAAAATTAAAGATATATTATTGAAGAAGACTGCAAGGATATCATATCCTTGCAGTCTTTTTGACACTATTCTACATAGTTATAGCAGTGTGGGCAAGGTTGTGGTGGACAAGGTTGTGGTGGGCAAGGTTGTGGTGGACATGGACAAGGCTTATCAGGAACACAGCCTTTTTCCGGCTCAAAGTGAGTGCCTTGTGGACATGGACAAGGCTTATCAGGAACGCAGCCTTTTCCTGGTTCAAAGTGAGTACCTTGTGGACATGGACAAGGTTTATCAGGAACGCAGCCTTTTTCCGGCTCAAAGTGAGTACCTTGTGGACATGGATAAGGTTTATCAGGGACGCAGCCTTTTCCCGGCTCAAAGTGTGTACCTTGTGGGCACGGATATGGCGGATAAGGTTGAGGCGGGTACGGGTGTGGCGGGTACGGGTGTGGTGGATAAGGGTGTGGTGGATACGGCTGTGGTGGGTATGGGTAAGGTGGATATGGGTAAGGCGGGTACGGATAAGGATACGAGCCACCACCGTTCCAATGGTTATTATTATTGTTATTATTATTGTTGTTGTTATTGTTGTTATTAATGTTTATTCCCCAAGACTGCTCAAACTGAGAATGTTTGGATTCTTTTGGTGCTTCAACACAAATGCAAATAGAAGTAGAAACAGTATATGGTTTTTCAATAATGATATGACCATAATGCTGGGTAGTCTTTTTGGGGTCAGTATTGTGTAAAAATACAATCTCAGAAACGGTTCCTGAAATAGAAGCACTTATTTCAAAGCACATGAAGGAACGAAGGATGCGAACGGCAATATAAAATTCTTGGCCAATGGAAGGTGCAGATATAGGATTGCCGCAAAAATCCATATAGGAAACGGAAAAATCTTCTTTGCAGAGGCAAAGTGGATTGAAAGTAATTTTAGGGGTGCCTGTGAAATTGGATAAAATCTTAAAAGGTCCAATGAGCATTCTATTGCAAACCATGCGAACTTCATTCGGACAGCCTTGGAACATAATATATGGCTTGCTTGGGTTTGTAGGCTTTGTAGCATCATTGCAGCAGTGTATTAACTTAGAACAATCACAATTTGAAGAAGAACAGCAAGGTGTGGATGCCTCGCCACCATACACAATATTTTCAGCAAATTTTCTGGCAAGCACTAATAAAGCATTTACAGTAGCAACTAAACGCGGCGATTTTTCGTGAGGCTCAGTACCAGCACAGTTTAAAAAGATTCGTGCTTCTTCTGGAAGCTGGCCAAGCAAGCTCCATATAGCAGTTTGAACTGCTGCACGGGCATCATTGTCATCAAGACTAGGACTGACAGCTGCATCGACACCTGCAAGAGCAAAGGTGTAAGCAGCAGATTTGGTAGGATAGGTGTTTGCCATAATCCATGCAAGCATTTGGGTTTGAAGTGCAGTAATATCTGGAAAAAGTGTTTCAATGGAAGCACTTTGATAGGTTTGATCAATAGGACCGGCAACGCCTTTTTGCAGACAGTAGGAGGGAACCTCCTTGCCGTCTATAACAGTTGAGAATTTGTAAAAGCCAGCATGATCTTCTAGATTCAACTGATAGCGTGAGGCCCCAGTTTCGGGAAGTAGGCAATAACTATTAGCAGAAGTATTTGCAGTACCAGTAATATTTTTTTCGTTGTGGATAATAAAAGTATTACTTTGAACTATTTCATTCATAGAGAAAAATCCTTTCTGAAAGGTTTCTACTCTATTATATGCAGAAGGCGAAAAATGGTGAAAGATGTAGAAAAAAATCGAAAAATGTACTTTGCTTTTTATGCAAAGCGAACTTGACAATAAATGCAAAGTGTACTATGCTAAAAATGCAAAGTAAGCATTGCGAGGAGGAAAGCCTTTGAAAACAAGGATTGCTGAATTACGAAAGATAAATAAGATATCACAAGAAGAACTTGCTATGGCTGTTGGAGTCACAAGGCAGACAATTACTTCGATTGAAGTTGAAAAGTATGTGGCATCTCTACCGTTGGCATATAAAATTGCACATCACTTTAATATGTCTATAGAAGAGGTTTTTGACCTTTCAGGGCTAGAGTAGTAAAGGAGGAGAAAAAAGAGTAGAAAACAGTCTTAAGGTAAACATCCAGTCAAGAAATTATTTTCAAATGTGAGGAACAAATATGAATGAAATTGATAATTATATTAAAAGTTTTCCAACAGAGGTTCAAGAACGCCTGAATGCTATGCGTGATTTGATTCGCGAACTTGCACCAGAGGCTACAGAACGTATCTGTATGCGAATGCCAACCTATGACTTAAATGGTAAGTGGCTGGTTCATTTTGCAGGATATGAAAAGCATATTGGCTTTTACCCACAGCCAGAGGGTATTGTTGCATTTAAAGAGAAGCTGGCAGGGTATAAAACCACAAAAGGTGCAATACAGCTTCCACTAAATAAGCCATTACCAATAGAACTAATTCGTGAAATTGTAGCGTTTAGAGTGAAGGAGCAATCATAGTGAATATACAGATATTTGGAACGACAAAATGCTTTGAAACAAAGAAAGCACAAAGATACTTTAAAGAACGAGGTGTAAAGTTTCAGTTTATTGATATAAAGGAAAAGGGACTTAGTAAAGGGGAATATACCAGTATCAAGCAAGCAGTAGGTGGACTCGATAAAATGTTAAATCCCGATTGCAAGGACAAAGATGCCTTGGCTTTGGTGAAATATATATCTGAAGTGGACAAGGATGAAAAAGTATTGGAGAATCAGCAAGTGTTACTAACGCCTTTGGTAAGAAATGGGAAAAGTGCTACAGTGGGCTTTAAGCCTGAAGTATGGAAAGGCTGGGAATAAAAATCATTTTGTGATAGTATATATTGTGATGCGCATTTGATGCAGTTATTCCTATATACTATACATTAAGTAGGATAATAGGCGTAATGTGTGGAAAGATCCTAAAAACCCCTTGCACTGGAGAAAAAACATGAACTGGATTAATTTTTTTGGATTTATGATTGCGTTACTAATGGTTATACCAAATGTTTCTTATGTACTTCTTACAAAACAGAAGGGAAACAAATGTAAAAATAAAATATTAAATACGCTTGAACAAATTACAAAAGTTGGTGCATTACTATTGATGGCATTTCCAATTGGAGTAGAGAACTTTGGCTTTAGATCAAAAAATGGATTTGTTATTTGGGCGATAGTTATTTTTTTATTACTATTGATATATTGGATAAGCTGGCTTTTCTTCCTTCATAAACCAATTAAAATTGCAAAACTTTTTGTGACAATTATTCCAGGACTAACCTTCGCTATACATGGAATTATATTAAAACATTTTCTGCTTTTTATCTTTGCGTTAGCTTTTACAGTTTTGCACATCATTATAATGTATGTAGAGTGTAAGGAACAAGAAATATAGTTGACGTGGTATCAGATAGATGGTACCTTTTAAAAGGGCATGAACTTCATGCCTATACTCTAATGAAAAGGAAGTGAGATAATGGACGGCAATCCGCGAAGTACGCACTGCGACTTCAAAACTCAATATGGAAATGTAAAACCAATGGATAGCATGAAAAATGATTTGCCGTACCATGTCTTTTTTTGATAAACGGAATATCATTTATTTTATGCCGCCTTTTGGCGGCATTTTTTAATGCCTGCATTTTCAATTGAGAATCTTATTAAAAAAGGAGGAAATCAAATGAAAATGATGAAAAAAAGTAACAGACAGTTACAACAAAGAAAAAATGAAAGCGAAAAAGCACTCAGAAGCCATGCTTTTACTAGTATGGCAGAAGTATTTGAAGAAATGGATGTTTCTGGAAATGGCTTAACGGGTCAAAAAGTAGAAGAAAGACAAGAAGAGTCTGGAAGAAATGTGATTACAACAGGTGGAAGCAATACGGCTTTGCATAGATTATGGGAATCCTTAGTGAATCCATTTAATATTGTGCTGTTTGTAATAGCAATTATTACTTTATTTACGGATGTTGTCTATTCCACTCGTCCAGACTATTTGACGGTTTTTATTATTTTTTCGCTGATAGCATTATCTAGCTTGGTTGCCTTTGTGCAGGGACAGCGCTCCAATGCAGCAGCCGAAAAACTATCAAAAATGATTTCCAATAAGGCAGATGTGTTAAGAGATGGCAGACAAATTGATATACCGATGGACGAAATAGTACCAGGTGATATTGTAAAGCTTTCAGCGGGAGATATGATTCCAGCAGATATCCGTTTCCAGAATACAAAGGATGCCTTTGTAGCACAGGCGGCTATAACAGGAGAATCCAACCCAGAAGAAAAATTCAGTGATATTCGTAATAACCTATCAGACAATTTGACAGACTTACAAAATATTGGATTTATGGGATCCAATATGATAAGCGGTAGTGCTACTGGCGTTGTTTTAGCCATTGGAAATGAAACGTATATTGGCTCTATGGCAAAATCTCTTAGCGGGGATAAGGCAAAAAATAGCTTTGAAAGAGGTGTAGATTCTGTTAGTAGTTTACTTATTCGCTTTATGCTGATAATGGTACCAGTTGTTTTAGTGATTAATGGGCTGACAAAGGGTGATTGGGGAAGTGCCATTTTATTTGCAGTTACCATTGCAGTAGGCTTAACACCTGAAATGCTACCAGTAATTATGACCTCTACCTTAGCAAAAGGTGCGGTATCTATGTCAAAACACGAAGTCATAGTTAAGACACTTGGAGCAATTCAGACCTTTGGAGAAATGGATATCCTGTGCACAGATAAAACAGGAACCTTAACAGAAGATAAGATTATTTTAGAAAAATATATGAATGTGCAGGGCGAGGATGATACTAGAATTTTGCGCCATGCTTATCTGAACAGTTATTTCCAAACAGGACTTAAAAATCTGATGGATCTTGCTATTATTAATAGAGCAGCATTAAATAAGATGGAAAACGTGCTTTCAACTTATACTCGCGTAGATGAAATTCCCTTTGATTTTTCTAGACGTAGAATGAGTGTTGTATTAGTTGATAAAAGCGGAAAGCGTCAGCTTATTACCAAGGGGGCCGTAGAAGAGATTATCTCTATCTCCTCTTATGTGGAAGTAGCGGGTGAAGTAGTTCCACTTACTGAGGAAAAACGTCGTCAAGCTATGGAAGTGTATGAAAAGCACAATAAAGATGGTCTGCGCATGATTGCGGTGGCTCAAAAAAATGAAGTTCCTGGAATTGAGGCATTCGGTGTTAAAGATGAATGTGACATGGTTCTAATTGGCTTTGTAGGCTTCCTTGATCCACCAAAGGAAAGCGCAAAAGCAGCTATTACAGCATTAAAAGAGCATGGAGTTCGTACCGTAGTGCTTACTGGTGACAGTGAAGGTGTGGCAGTTAAGGTTTGTGGAAAAGTAGGTGTGAATGTTAACACTTACCTTTCAGGAAAAGATGTGGAAAACATGAGTGATGACGAGCTTCAAGAGGTAGTCAAAACCTGTAGTCTCTTTGCCAAGCTATCACCATCACAGAAGGAAAGAGTTGTAAAAGCATTTCAAACAAACGGTCATACGGTTGGCTATATGGGCGACGGAATTAATGATGCACCTCCCCTACATCAAGCAGATGTAGGAATATCTGTAGACAGTGCGGTAGATATAGCAAAAGAAACAGCAGATATTATTTTATTAAAGAAGGACTTAATGGTATTAGAAGAGGGTGTTTTAGAAGGAAGAAAAACCTTTGGTAATATTGTTAAATATATAAAAATGGCGACTAGTGGTAACTTTGGAAATATGATTTCTGTCATTGTGGCTTCTATTTTTTTACCATTTTTACCAATGCTTCCTGTACAGATACTTACGCAAAATCTTCTCTGTGATTTTTCACAGATGGGAATTCCCTTTGACAGTGTAGATAAAGAATATCTAAAGAGTCCAAAACGTTGGGAGACAAAATCAATTAAATCTTTCATGGCATTTATGGGACCACTAAGCTCTATATTTGACATTCTTTGTTTTGTTGTTATGTGGGAAATTGTAAAATCAAGTCCTCTAGAGCTAGAACATTTATTCCAGAGTGGCTGGTTTGTATTTGGTACATTATCTCAGATATTGGTGATTCATATGATCCGTACTGGTAAAGTTCCGTTTGTACAAAGCACAGCATCGAAACCATTACTAATATCTACTTTCTTAGTAGCAATTGTAGCAATAACTGTTGGTTTCTCAAAAATGTCGGTAGGTCTAGACATGGTGGCATTGCCTCTAAGTTTTATCCCTTGGCTAGTATTACTTTTGGTAGGTTATTGCCTTTCTACACAGCTATTAAAGATGGTTTATATAAGTAGATACGGAGAGTGGCTGTAGATATAAAAAATATGCAAAAGCTTTACATAATGATATAGAAATGATAAAATAGTTTCGTATTATAATTACAAAAAAATACATGATTTGGTAATCTTTACAAAAATAAATTTAGGAAAGCATTGAGATACTTATGGGAAAAAAGAAGAATATATACAAAGTCATTGCGATAGTATGTGGGGTAATTTGTCTTATCGCTGTTATCTGGCTGATTCGTAACATGATTTCTTTAGAAAAAGCAAAGAAGCAAATGGATTATATTGTAGATAATTATATTAGTGATAACTCAGGGCAAAAGAAAACGGAAGCGAAGACTGAGACCCAAGATACTCAGGAAACAGTAGATGTAGAGGTAAGCCTTTGGGATAGTTTGAACTTAAATACATTGGACAATTATAATGTACCAGAAAAGAACATAGATTTTTCTGCACTTGCAGCAGAACAAAATGAGGATATCTATGCTTGGATTACCGTACCAGGCACCAAAATAGATTATCCAATTGTTCAAAATCCTGAGGAGCTTGATTATTATCTAGAGCATAATTTGGATGGAAGTAAGGGACTTCCAGGCTGTATATATACTCAATTTCTCAATAGCAAGGATTGGACAGATAATAACACGGTAGTGTATGGACACAATATGAAAAATGGAACCATGTTCAAGGGGTTGCACAATTATGAGGATCCTAACTTTTTTGAGGATAACCCATACATATATGTTTATACAGAGGACGGCTATGTTTTAGTGTATAAGATATTTGCAGCTTATAAATTTCCAGCAGCCCATCTTTTACTTTGTTTTGACATGAGTACGCCAGAAGGCTATCAAGAATATTTGGATAGTATTTTTACATATGAAAGCTTTAGCAGTAATTTTAATATGGGAATAACACTAAATGCCAATAATAAAATTATTACGCTTTCAACCTGCATTAGCAATGAACCGGATTTGCGTTATCAAGTGCAAGGTGTTCTGGTAGCAAGAGGGGAAAAGTAAATTGAAAAAGACAAACTCCGAAGGAAATGAATCTTCAAGAAAAATAAGAAGAGTAGGTAATACTATTTTAGCATGGCTTTTGGTATTTCTTGTTGTGGTAGTTCTTCTTGTAGTAGCATTTTGGATTTATCGAAGTATTGGAAAGCATAGTCTATTTAGTAAGACGAGTTCTCAAAGACCAGAGACCATGGAAGAAGAGCGAGAAGCCGAGTGGGAAGAAGGCTGGGTTCGTCACGACGGTAAGGTGTACAAGTATAATGAAGATATTCTTGTCTTCTTAGCACTTGGAATCGATATCGAAGGTGAAGTTAAAGAGAATGTAGATTTGGTCAGTGGTGGCCAATCAGATGCGATATTTTTAGTGATTGTAAACCCTGATACAAAAGAAATTAGCTTGATTGGTGTTAATAGAGATACCATGGTAGATATTTTAATGGTTGGGTTAGGTGAAGATGGAACGAACCTTGTTACTACAGCACAGTTAACAGTACAGCATGGCTTTGGAGATGGTATGCAGGGAAGCTGTATGTTGACAGAAAAAGCAGTATCAAAGCTATTTTATAATTTACCAATTCATGGATACCTTTCTTTTAATCTAGGTGGGTTGGGAGCATTAAATGATGCAGTT
>JAVBUZ010000122.1:0-21977 GCA_031554725.1 Lachnospiraceae bacterium
GTGGCAGACAATAAGTGATCCATCCTGAAAATAATTTAAGACTCCTTCTAACGGTAGCTTCCCTTTGCTATCCACTTCGCTATACCTGATTCGGCTTTTAAATGTATACATGTAATTCTCCTTTTGAAGAACATTTCTATATAATAAAGCAAAACGCTCCCGAGAATCTCGGAAGCGTTTGAGTAGCAGGGCTACAAGGATTCGAACCTTGAGATGACGGAGTCAGAGTCCGTTGCCTTACCGTTTGGCGATAGCCCTATGTTCACATTACTTTATGCATTATACATGAAGTATATCCAATTTGCAATAGCTTAATATAAATTTTTTAAGATTTTTGCACAAATAATATATTCAATTAAAACAATAGGGACTTGCCTCTTACAAGTCCCTATTTCCTTGCTGTATTTAACTCTTACACTTCAAATGTCAATTCATCATATGTAGGAATTGGCCAAACATCTTTATCCACTATTTTTTCTAACGCATCTATTGGTGTTCTAAGTTCATCCATTGCCACCATTACAGTATCTTTATAGTAGAATGCCTGCTCTTTTACATCCTCCATTGCAATTGCAATCTTGCTTACTTCTTCTAGCTTTGAAAATGCTGCTTTTGCTTCTGTTAGCTTTGCGCTAACATCATTAAGCACACTTAACTGCATAGAAGCATCTGCCCCAGCCGCCTTTACTGCAATTACGGTATCAGCAAGAAATTTGCTGTATTTCATAACTGCTGGTAATAGCTGTTTCGCTGCCATGTCAATCATCGTCAATGCTTCGATGTTAATGGATTTTGCATAGGTTTCATAAAGAACTTCTACACGAGATTCCAGCTCTATTTTAGTAAAGATGCCAAACTTCTCAAATAAATTTACAGCTTTAGGTGTTACCAAGGTATCTACCGCTTCAATCATTGAGTCAATCTTTGGTAAGCCTCTTCTCTTAGCTTCCTCTACCCATTCATCGGAATAGCCATTTCCATTGAAGATAATTCTCTGATGTTTTGTCATGTATTCTTTAATTAAATCATGAACTGCCATATCAAAATCTTCTGCTTTTTCTAATATATCTGCTGCTTCGCAAAAGGCCTCTGCTACCATTGCATTTAAAGTGGTATTGGGGCTACCGATGGAATCTGACGAACCAACCATACGGAATTCAAATTTATTTCCTGTAAAAGCAAAAGGTGATGTTCTATTACGATCCGTTGCATCTTTCTTAAAGTCTGGCAAGGTAGAAACGCCTGTTTCCAAGGTTCCACCATCCAAGCATCTTGCTGCTTCACCAGTTTCTACAAGCTGTTTTACAACATCTTCTAGCTGTTCTCCCAAGAAGATAGAAATAATAGCTGGTGGCGCTTCATTTGCTCCAAGTCGATGATCATTTCCTACATCAGATGCACTCTGACGTAACAAATCAGCATGTATATCTACCGCCTTCATTACACAAGCAAGCACTAATAAAAATTGAATATTTTCATTTGGTGTCTCCCCAGGTTCCAATAGATTTACACCATTATCTGTGCATAGAGACCAGTTATTATGTTTACCGGAACCATTCACTCCAGCAAATGGTTTTTCATGTAATAAACAGGTTAGGTTATGACGTCCTGCCACTTTTTTCATGGTTTCCATAACTAATTGATTATGGTCAACCGCTATGTTAGCAGTTTCATAAATTGGTGCTAACTCATGCTGCGCTGGAGCTACTTCATTATGCTGTGTCTTGGCTGTAACGCCCAATTTCCATAGCTCAATATTTAAGTCTTTCATATAAGAACCAACGCGCTGACGAATGGTGCCAAAGTAATGATCTTCCATTTCCTGACCCTTGGGAGCTTGCGCACCAAATAAAGTACGTCCTGTGAAAATCAAATCTTTTCGTTGTAAATATTTATCTCTATCTATTAAGAAATATTCTTGTTCTGCACCAACGGAAGGCATAATCTTTGTTGCACCTGTATTTCCAAATAGACGAACAATACGAAGTGACTGTGTATTTATAGCTTCCATGGAACGAAGAAGCGGTGTTTTTTTATCTAACGCTTCACCTTTATAAGAGCAGAAAGCTGTCGGTATACAAAGAGTAATTCCTGCACCATCCTCTTTTAAGAATGCTGGTGATGTGATATCCCATGCTGTATATCCTCTTGCTTCAAAAGTAGCACGAAGTCCTCCTGATGGAAAAGAAGAGGCATCTGGTTCACCTTTAATTAACTCTTTTCCAGAAAATTCCATAATCATTTTTCCTTCAGCGTCTGGATGAGTTACAAATGCATCGTGTTTCTCTGCCGTAATACCTGTTAGTGGTTGAAACCAGTGAGTATAATGTGTTGCACCATTTTTAACAGCCCAATCCTTCATTTCAATTGCCACCACATCTGCTGCCGCTAAAGACAATTCACCGCCTTGTTCAATTACCTTCTTTACTTCCTTAAACACATTCTTAGGTAAACATTCTCTCATCTTACCAAGTGTAAATACATGGCTGCCAAATAATTCTTCTACGTTCAATACTTCGCTCATTTTGTCTCTCCCTTTCCTTTTGGTAGTACCTAAAACCAATCCCAATGCCGTAACTTTCTTAGGCAAATAAAAAATGCCCCAAAATAACCTTTTGGAACATCCTCGTTCAAGATACCTATATTTTTCGTAAGCCTATATATAATATGCTTTCGTTTTTTATAAGATACCTCACTTTTTTTGAAAATGCAAGACCTTTTTTTATTTTTTACACTTTTGTAAAAATGAGCCTTTTTCGGGAAGTTCGCTGTTGACATTGTACAATAAGCATAGGGGGGCGGTCAATATTTTTTTAGCCCCCCTATTATGCTATTTTTAAATGCTGTTCTTTACCCTTATCAAATCATACTTCTCTGGTAATTCTGATAGCTGTGTCCAAAGCACTTGTTTGGAATGCGGCGCACTTTCTACACTCTGATTATCTTCTGTATATAGGCCTTTGACTTCCACCTCTACATTGCTTCCATCTGGTTTCATAATTTCAATATGCTCACCCACGCTGAATTTATTTCTTTGCTCAAAGCGAGCCATCATTACCTGATTACCATCTTTATCTGTTCTATTTGCAATCTCTTCAATAATTCCCAAGTAAATATATTCATTTACATAAGTATTATTGTCATATATTTGTGTAGTTTCGTCTGGCTTGCCAAAGTAAAATCCCGTTGTAAATTGACGATAGGTGCATTTTGCAATTTCCGCACGATACCATGGTAAGTTTTCACGATACTTTTCTTCTGATTCAAAAAAGTCATCAATTGCTTTGCGGTAGGTACGAGCTACTGTTGCTACATAAAGTGCTGTTTTCATACGTCCTTCTATTTTTAAGCTATCAATACCTGCTTCTACAATTTCTGGTACATATTCTATCATGCACAAATCTTTTGAGTTGAAAATATAGGTACCTCTATCATTTTCATATACAGGTAGGTATTCTCCTGGTCTCTTTTCTTCCACTACCGCGTATTTCCAGCGGCATGGATGGGTACAAGCACCTTGGTTGGCATCACGCCCAGTAAAGTAATTGCTAAGCAAGCATCTTCCCGAATAGGAAATGCACATAGCTCCATGAATAAAGCTTTCGATTTCCATATCCGCTGGTATATGATCTCTAATCTCTCTAATTTCTTTTAAAGATAATTCTCTTGCAGAAACCACTCTTTTTGCGCCAAGTCCCCACCAAAACATGTATGTCTGCCAGTTTGTGTTATTTGCCTGTGTAGAAATATGTAGTTCCATATCTGGGCATACCTTTTTAGCGATCGAAAACATTCCTGGGTCAGAAATAATTAATGCATCTGGTCTATCTGGCTTTAGCTCACATAACTGGGTAAAGTATTCCTCTGCGCCAGCTAGATCATCATTGTGGGCTAATATATTGGCCGTCACATAGACCTTTACTCCATGCTCGTGTGCAAAAGCAATTCCGCTAGCCATGTCCTCCATGGAAAAGTTTTTTGCATTAGCCCTTAGTCCAAAAGCCTCTCCGCCAATATACACTGCATCTGCACCATAGATTACAGCAGTCTTTAAGACCTCTAGGCTACTTGCAGGTATTAATAACTCTGGCTTTCTTATACTGGTATTACTACTCATTGATTTTTCTCCTAAAATTCTTGCAACTCGTACTTCTTAACACTTAAGGTTACTCCATCACCCAAGGCTAAAATCGTTGTTTCCAGCTCCAGATGATGTTTTAATTCATAAAGATAATCTCGCATTCTTGTATGAATGGTTCGATTTCTTCTGGTCACTGCAAAGCGAGACTCAATAATATCCCCATCTTGTAAAACATTATCTGAAACAAGAAGTCCACCCTTAGGTAATAGCCTCATAATATCAGGTAAAAAGTTTATGTATTGTCCCTTTGCCGCATCCATGAAAATAAGGTCATATTCCTCTTCAAGGCTTTGCAACACTTCTATCGCATCCCCTTCTATAAGCGTAATATTTCCTTCTTTTCCTGCCCTTCTAAAATTTTCTTTGGCCAGTGGTATTCTCTTTTCGTATTTTTCAATTGTAGTTATATGACATCCTACTGGTGCATATTCACTCATTAAAAGTGCAGAAAAGCCAATCGCTGTTCCTACCTCCAAAATCTTCATCGGCTGCTTCAGGGCGAGAAGAAAGCGCAAAAAGCTCTGCATTTCTTTTCTAATGATGGGAACCTCTGTTTCCAATGCGTACTTTTCTAATTCATCTAAAAAAGGCGTATTGCCTTTATCAAGCGAGTTAATAAAGGCAACCATTCTTTCATCTACTATCATTTTAACCTTCTTCTCCGGAATCCGTTTTGGGCTCCGTAGCCATCACTTCCATGATTTCTTTTGCTGTCATTGTAGTATTTAACGTATATACACCTGGCTTCAACTTATCTTTGTATTCCGATAAAATATTCTGAACATAGAATAGATGAGAATCCCTAACAAGTCCTTTAGCTTCCAGAATTTCTCCGATTTCTAAAACGCTTTTTCCCATCGTCACTTCTACAGTTACATCCCAGCCATTTCCTTTTGTGGACATTGCAGGTTCTGTATAAATACGGTAGCCATAGTCATACGCTAGCAGCGCACCTTTATAAACATAAATAATAACTATCACGGCTAACGCTACTTTTAATATTGTGCCGAAAACAGCACTCATCATCTGCTTTGTATCCATACTTGTCCTCACTTTTCTTATTCGAAATCAATCGCTTCGGTAACATTTTTACTGATTTCTTGCATAAGTCTGCAAAACGCTAGCTCTGCATCTAAAAATTTTTGAACCAGTGGCTCCTCCAAGAAGTCGCCATACTCTGCTTCTATTTGATCTATTTTTTCCAAAAGATCATTTTCATGTGTATTATTTTGTATCTCAAAATTCAACCTTCGAAAATTATATACTTTCGCTTTCAGCTCAGGATACTGCTCCAAGTTTTCTCTTTGCGTTATATAGTCAGTATACAAAGGGGATTCCTTCACAGCCTCAGCTAGCGCTTGTACTGCCTCATGAATTTTATCCATGGCAACCTCCTTGTTTTACTTAGCTTCTCTATACTTCCATAATTATTGGTAAAATCATCGGGCGACGTTTGGTTTTTTTCCATACGTATTCGCTTAGGGAATCCTTGGTTACCGCTTTTAGTTTACCCCAATCTGTAACGCCTCTGTCCATGCAATTCTGCAATGCATTATCCACCACAACCCTTGCTTCGTCCATCAGCTCATCGGATTCTTTTACATATACAAACCCTCTAGAAACAATATCTGGTCCCGACGCAATATGACCACTATATTTTTCAAGTGCTAAAACAACTATTAAAATACCATCTTCTGCAAGGTGTTGTCTATCCCTTAATACCACATTTCCAACATCGCCTACACCTAAGCCGTCTACAAAGATGGCTCCAACAGGTACCTTTCCAGTAACCACCGCAGATTCTTCTGAAAGCTCTAATACATCACCAGAAGAAAGAATAAAAATGTCTTCTTTGTCTATTCCAAGGCCCTCTGCAATTTTTGCGTGAGCTCTTAAATGCTTATATTCACCATGAACTGGTATCGCATATTTAGGCTTTACCAAAGTATACATTAGCTTTAGCTCTTCTTGGCAAGCATGTCCAGATACATGGGTATCTTGGAAAATTACATCTGCACCTTTTCTAAAGAGCTCATTAATTACCTTCGTCACCGCTTTTTCATTACCTGGGATTGGGCTAGATGAGAAAATAACAGTATCTCCTGCACCTATGGTTATCTTTTTATGCATATTACTTGCCATACGGCTAAGTGCTGCCATACTTTCACCCTGACTACCAGTGGTTATAATAACCTGCTGTTCATCTGGATAATTCTTCAAATGGTCTACATCTATCAGTGTTTTATCGGGAATATTTAAATAGCCTAATGCAGTTGCAGTCTCAATAATACTTACCATGCTTCGACCTTCTACCACTACTTTTCGACCAAACTTATAAGCTGTATTAATAATTTGCTGTACACGATCCACATTTGAAGCAAATGTGGCAACAAAAATTCTTGTATTTTTGTGCTCCTCAAATAAAGTATCAAAGGTTTTTCCTACTGTCTTTTCAGACTGCGTAAAGCCAGGGCGCTCCGCATTGGTAGAATCGCCCATTAAAGCTAGTACACCCTTTTTACCAATTTCTGCAAATCTCTGTAAATCAATAGCATCACCAAAAGCAGGTGTATAATCCACCTTGAAGTCTCCTGTATGCACTACAATTCCTGCTGGGGAGTAAATCGCCAACGCAGAAGCATCTACAATACTATGATTGGTTTTAATAAATTCTATTCTAAACTTGCCTAAGTTAATAGACTGTCCAAATTTTACTACCTTACGCTTTGTTCCTTTTAATAAATTATGCTCTTTCAATTTGTTTTCTATAATACCAACAGTCAATTTTGTTGCATATATTGGCACATTAATATCTCTTAAAACATAAGGGAAGGCACCAATATGATCTTCATGACCATGGGTAACAACAAACCCTTTCACTTTATCCCTATTTTCTTTTAGGTATGTTACATCCGGTATTACTAAATCAATACCCAACATGTCATCTGCTGGGAACGCCAAACCGCAGTCCACCACAATAATACTGTCTTCATATTCAAAGGCAGTAATATTCATACCAATTTGCTCCAAACCTCCTAATGGAATTATCTTTAGTTTGGAAACATCACTATTCACTTTTTTCAATAAATTTACCTCCACATTCTATACAATAGCCATAGAGCTTCACTTCATGATCTAAAACCAGAAATTGCATTGTTTCTGAAATCTTTTGTTCTAATTCTTCTAACAAATCATCCTCAAAAGACATTACGTTTCCACAACTTCTGCAAATTAAATGGTGGTGATGGTGCTTCTGTTCGTCCACGCACATTTTCCCGATTTCGTATCGTGCGAACCCATCATCAAAATTAATTCGATCAATTAACTGAAGCACTAAAAGTACTTGTATTGTTCTATAAACAGTAGCCAATCCAATCTCTGGATATTCTACTTTTACTAGCTCATATATTTCTTCTGCTGTGAGATGTTTATCAGGGCAAGCCGACAAAGCCTCCAATACTAAGAGACGTTGTTTTGTAATTTTCAAACCATTATCTTTTAATAATTGCTTAAATAATTCGCTTCCCTCTTTCAACCTATTCACCTTCTACAAATTCTACATCTTCAAGCATACTTTCAAAAACCTGCGCTACTGCCGCAAGCTCGTTATCATCTGATACTATCGTAAAGACACTTTCCTCGTCTCCGTCCTCTGACATGTCCTTCAAAATCAAGGCTTCTCCATCCCCATCTTCAAAGTCCGTAACAAGTATATAATTATAACCGCCAATTCTTGTTTGCTCTAACACAAAAAAATCAACAGCGTCTTCTCCTTCTGGATTAAAAGTAATCTTTTCCACTATTTCTTCTCCTTCATACTACGCAAATCAAGATACCCTTGTAGAATTAACGTTGCGGCAATCTTGTCCACATGTTCTTTTCTATCTTCTCTTCTAATTCCGGCTTCCATCATCGCTCTATCGGCTGCCACGGTGGTTAGTCTTTCATCCCACATTTCTACCGGAAGTCCCGTTCTTCTCTCCAGCATTTCTTTAAATTGCATGGTTAGCTCTACACGTTCACCCTCTGTATTATTCATATTCTTAGGAAGACCTAGTACAATTTCCTTCACTTCATATTCAACAATTAGCTCTTCAATTCTAGCTAAGGTTTGACGCAATTTGTTTTCTTCTTTTCTACGAATAATTTCAATTCCTTGTGCCGTAATAAGTAAAGCGTCACTAATAGCTACGCCTACTGTTTTTGAACCAAAATCTAACCCCATTATTCTCATCGGGTTCTCCTCACTTATTTCCAATGGTTATTTTTAATATATTCTACAAGTAGCTCTTCCACTAATTCATCTCGTTCTACTTTCATAATAAGGCTTCTGGCATTCTTATGACTTGTGATGTAGGTTGGGTCACCACTCATAACGTAACCCACGATTTGATTTACCGGATTATATCCTTTTTCTGTCAACGCTTCATATACCGTAGACAACACAACCTTTACACCAGTCTCAGGTTCTGTTACTACTTTGAAGTATTGAGTATTTTCTAAATTCTCCATATCGTCACTTCCTCTATACTAACTCTATATTTCTTATCTTACTCTATCTTACGTCAAAATTCAACCTGAGGAAATAGAACTTGTAGAAAAATCACTTTTTCTTTTATTTCATTAGCAAAATATCATCTGTAAGAAACCCTTGTATTTCTCCACAGCAAAGCTCATTGCATAAGTCCTCTGTGGTCTCTTTTGCTACCTTTATATACTGGGCAGTATGTCCAATCTGATAGGTTTTTCCCTGTATTTCTTTTGCTTCCTCAAAGAGCACTTCAACCTTTGTCTTTATGTAGGTTTTGCGAAACTCCATGGACTGCCTTTTTTCCATTTCTAAAAGCTCATTACTTCTTTCCGTTTTAATGGCATCTGGCACCTGATCCTTCATTTCGGCCGCTCTTGTTCCTTCTCTTTTTGAGAATTTAAAGATATGCATTTCATATAGATTAAGCTTTTCCAAATACGCTTTTGTCTGTTGGTATTCTTCCTCGGTTTCCCCTGGAAAGCCAACGATAACGTCTGTAGTAATTGCTGGATTTTGGTATACTTTTCTAAGTTCTTCCACACATTGGTAGTATTCTCCAGATGTGTAATGCCTATTCATTCTTTTTAAAGTCTCGTCCGCTCCACTTTGAAGAGACAAATGAAAATGAGGACATACTTTGCTTAAGTTAGCAAGTCTTCCCGCGGTTTCAGCCGTTACCACCCTAGGCTCTAAAGAGCCTAAACGGATACGATCTAATCCTTCAATCTCATGAATTCGCTCTACCAAGTCTATGAGCTTTGACTCTCCCGTATAATGACTTTGCTTTTCCTCGAAATCAATTCCGTAAGAACTAATATGAATTCCGGTAAGCACAATTTCACGATATCCAGCTTTTACAAGACCTTCCACTTCTCCAATAATATCTTCTGCCTGTCTGCTTCTTACTCTTCCTCTTGCATATGGAATTACACAGTAGGAGCAGAATTGATTACAACCATCCTGTATTTTAATATATGCCCTTGTATGCTCAGCGGTCTGTTCCAAGGTCATTTCTTCATATTCTGCTGTTTGATTTATGTCTATGACACTTGTGTCATTAAGGGTCTTGTCGACTTCTCTATTTTTTTCTTTCGCTTCCAAAAATTCTTCTAAAATCGGAACTAAATCTTTCTTTTTATTGTTTCCAATTGCTAAATCGATGCTTCCATCTGCAGTGATATCTTCCTTACCCGTTTGCACATAACAGCCCACAGCTACTACTATTGCATCTGGGTTTTTATGCTTTGCACGATGAAGCATCTGCCTGCTTTTTCTATCAGCGATATTTGTTACTGTACAAGTATTTATAATGTAAATGTCCGCTCTTTGATCAAATGGTACAATAATGTAACCTTTTTCTTGTAACATTTGTTGCATCACGTCCATCTCGTAAGCATTAACCTTGCAGCCTAAATTATGTAATGCTACATTTTTCATATGATTCCTTTCTTTTTTTGTGTTGTTTTATCATTGACTTTTAGCTCTTAACCCATTAATATTAGAGTCAGAAGGTAGAAAAATTTCAGGAGGTAATTCAATGAAAACAATACAAATTTCTTTAAACTCCATTGACAAAGTAAAATCTTTCGTTAATGATATTACAAAATTCGATTATGATTTTGATTTAGTATCTGGTAGATACGTTATCGATGCAAAATCTATCATGGGTATCTTCAGTTTAGATTTATCTAAACCTATTGATTTAAACATCCATGCAGAAGACAAGGTAGAAGACATTTTAGAAGTTTTAAAACCTTACATCATCTAAAGTAAAAAGTTGAGCACCTCTTTCGGGGTGCTCTTTTTTGTGCAATTGCTATGCAATTACCCAAAAACAAATATGCGCACTCGCGCGCAAGGAAATATTGTCGCAAAAGCGACCGCGCTCAGCGCAAGAATCTGCCTTCGCTGATTCTCATTTTACGTCGTTCTCTCAATATGTCTGCTTGCGATTCTCTTAAGGTGTTGCTAGGCAGCAACACCATTTATTCTGTTGCGATAATAACTTCTTTTGTTTCTATTGCAATCTTCACTAACTCATCTATCTTTTCTTCCAAATTTTGCTCATGTCTTCTTATTATGTTCAAGTTTGGTTTTGTTACAGGGTGCTTTGCCACAAATATGGTACAGCAATCTTCAAAAGGTTGAATCGATGTTTCATATGTGTCAATTTTTTCTGAAATATCAATAATATCCTGTTTATCAAACGCAATAAGTGGGCGATATACTGGCATCTCACATACATCATTGGTTGCCGCTAAAGAATGTAGGGTTTGAGATGCTACCTGACCAATACTCTCACCTGTTATTAGTCCTAAACAGTTTGTTTCGCTAGCAATCTGTTCTGCAATACGCATCATATATCTACGCATGATAATTGTAAGCTCTTCATGAGGACATTTTTCATAAATATATAACTGAATATCTGTAAAGTTGATAACATGTAGATAAATTGGCCCTGTATATTTAGATACGATTTTTGCCAAATCAACTACTTTTTCTTTTGCTCGTTCACTTGTGTATGGAGGTGCATGGAAATAAACTGCGTCTATTTTCACTCCTCTTTTTGCTATCATATAACCTGCAACCGGAGAGTCAATACCTCCAGATAAAAGCAACATTGCTTTGCCACCAGTTCCTACTGGCATGCCTCCCGGCCCAGGAATAATCTCAGAATAAATATATATTTTTTCACGTATCTCGATATTAACCATGATTTCCGGATGATGTACATCAACCTTCATCTGTGGATACGCCTTTAAAATTGCAGCTCCCATTTCTACATTAATAACCATAGAATCTAAAGGATAATTCTTGCGTGCTCGTCTTGCTTGCACTTTGAACGTACGAGTAGTATTAGGGTATACCTCCCCAATATACTTAACAACATCTTCACACAACTGCTCAAATCCGTTATCTTCCACAAAAACAACTGGACAAATTCCCGAAATTCCAAATACTCTTTTTAAACGTGCAACTACCTCATCAAAATCAAATTCTGATATCGCATCTACATAAATTCTACCGTCTGTTTTACGAACGTTAAATTGTCCGTCGCATTTCTTCATTGCGTATTTTACCTGTTGAACTAGCGCATCTTCAAACAAATATCTGTTTTTACCTTTTACACCAATTTCAGCGTATTTAATCAAGAATGATTTAAACATATTTTTCCTCTTTCATATCTTAAAGCGCGTCTGCTTCGCGCCTTTACTACCGTCTTGTATACTTTCGTAACATGGGAATCATATCATACATCGCTTGCAATGTATAGTCTATTTCTTCCTGGGTTGTGTACACTGACATGCTAAATCGTATGGTTGAATCCAGCATTTCCTTTTCCACTCCTATTGCCTGAAGAGTCGCTGATGCATGAGGCTTGCTTGATGAACAGGCACTACCTGCTGATACATAGATACCTCTATCCTCTAGTGCATGAAGCATAACCTCGCTTCGTATTCCTCGCACGGAAGCACTGATAATATGAGGTGCTGAGTCCATTCCCTCTAATCCATTTATCTTAATATCATCTATTTTTCTTAAGCCGTCTATAAATATTTTTTTCAGATGGTACAGCCTGCTTACATCATCCTCTAACGCCGAGTATAAAATTTCTGCTGCTTTTGCCATTCCCGCTATTCCTGGTACATTTTCTGTTCCTGAGCGCAGATTTTTTTGTTGACCGCCGCCATAAACAATGGAATGAATCTTTACTCTTTCATTTACATATAGAAAGCCTACACCCTTAGGTCCATGTATCTTGTGGGCACTAACAGAAAGCAAATCAATTCCCATTTTTTTAGGATAGATTTTTGCTTTACCAAAGCCTTGCACAGCATCCACATGGAATAAAATATTAGGGTTCATCCTTTTTATCAGCATTCCTGCTTCTTCCAATGGCATCAAAGAACCAATCTCATTATTCGTATGCATAATAGATACCAATATTGTATCTTTGCGGATTGCTCTACGTAGATCCTCCAAAGAAATTCTTCCTTTGGTATCAACTGGCAAATAGGTAACCTGAAAGCCTTGCGCCTCCAAATATCTCATCGGCTGCAAAATAGCCGGGTGTTCTATTTGTGTGGTGATAAGATGCTTTCCCGCCCTATGATTTGCCATAGCGCATCCTATAATTGCAAGATTGTTGGACTCTGTTCCACCAGAAGTAAAAAAGATTTCCTTCCCATTTACTTTTAAAATTCTACCTAAAGCTTCCTTGGCATTTTTAATAAATTTTTCACTTTCAACACCCTTTTTGTGCATACTAGAAGGATTTCCGTAATGTTCACACATGATGTTTGACACAAGCTCAGCCACTTCTGGAAAAACTCGGGTGGTAGCGGAATTATCCAAATATACTTCCATCTTCCTACTCCTTTTTCTTTTATCTATATATATTATATGCGTAATCTGTCGCTCGGTGTCTATATACGCATCCTTCAACTTCACCTATTTTAACTAATTCTCTAGCTGGTACATTACCCAAGCCATAACCGTTAGACCTGCTGTTTCTGTGCGAAGTATCCTTCTTCCTAATGTCATCGGTTCAATACCTTGTGCAAAAGCCTTTTCAACTTCCGAATCTTCAAAGCCACCCTCTGGTCCAATAAAAACTGCTACTTTCTGATTTGGTAAAACCGACTCTACCATTTCCTTTGTTTTTTTCATTCCCTCAGCATGCTCATATGGTATCCATTTTACATCCATATCTTTTGCATAATTAATTGCCTCGCCAAAGCTCATAACCGAAGAAACCTTAGGGATAATGCCTCTCTTACTTTGTTTTGCCGCCGACTCTGCTACTGCCTGCCAGCGCTCCACCTTGGATTTTGCCTTTTTATCATCAAGCTTTACCACACAGCGCTTTGTCGCAACCGGAATAATTTCATATACCCCTAGCTCTACTGCTTTCTGAATAATAAGCTCCATTTTATCAGCTTTGGGCAGTGCTTGAAATAGGAAAACCTTGGCTCCTAATTCTGCTCCGTCTTCCTTTATAAATTGAAGCTGACATCTTACCATATCTTCTTCCATAGACACAATGGTACACCCATATTCCTTACCGTCTATACCATTACTCACGGATATTTCCTCGCCCACCTTCATGCGCAAGACATTTTTAATGTGATTCACATCACTACCATTAATAAATACTTCTTTATCAACTATCTGAGATGGTTCTACAAAAAACTGATACATGATATCCTCATTTCCGCATGGCTTTTCTTAGTTTTTTCTTGCAGTTACGCTAACCCACTCACCTTGATAAGTGATTTCCAAAACCTCAAGACCCGCTGCCTTTACCGCATCTACAACTGTTTGCTCTTTACAGTCAATAATTCCAGAAGTTATATAAATACCACCTTTTTTCATCTGATTTACAATAACCGGTGTTAAAGGAACAAGTACATCAGCCAGAATATTTGCGACAACTATGTCATATTTATCATAACCCACCTTATCCTGTACTTCCTTATCTGAGATAATGTTACCAATCATCATTGTAAAGTCTTTAGGATCAATTCCATTGACCTTCATATTCTCTTTAACTGCTTCTGTAGCGCATGGATCCAAATCCGTTCCTATGGCTTCCTTCGCGCCAAACATCAAGGAAAGAATTGCTAAAATTCCACTTCCCGTTCCCACATCCAATAAAGTAGTTTTTGGGGTGATATATTTACGTAATTGACGAATACAAAGCTGTGTTGTTTCATGCATACCAGTTCCAAAAGCCGTTCCAGGGTCAATATGTAAAACCATTTTTCCTTCGTCTTCTGGTTTAATATCTTCCCATGAAGGAATTACCAAAATATCATCTATATAAAATTGATGAAAGTATTCTTTCCAATTGTTAATCCAATCGATATCCTCGGTTTCATCTACAGTAATAGTTCCTTCGCCAATTTCCATCCATTCTTTGATTTCATCTAGCTCTTGCTGTACACTCGCCACAATCGTCTGCACATCCGTCGGCTCGCCATTTATTTCCAATGTTCCGTCTTCCTTTTTTTCCACAAAAAAGCTAAGATAGGCGATTCCATCATCCTCCGGTCCATCAGGCAAAATATCTACAAACATCTGCTCTTTTTCCTGGGCTGTTAAGGGAACCTTATCTTCAATCTGTGCTCCTTCTAAGCCTATGTCATATAAAGAACTTATGATGATATCTTCCGCTTCTGTTATTGTCTTAATTCTAAATTTTACCCACTTCATGTTTTCACTTCCGCCTTCCCGTGCCGAAAAGTCCTATCGGTTATACCAATAGGACTTTTGATTAGCTCTTATTTCCAGAACTTCTTCTTTTTATCTTTTGGATCATTGTTATTATCTTCTTTTGCTACCTTCTTAGAGGCACTTAAGGAATCACCGCTCTGCTCATCAAATTGCTTTAGTAAATCTTTTGCTTCTTGAGAAAGCTTATCTGGTATCTGTACAACCAAGGTAACATAATGATCGCCACGAACTTCTGCATTTCTAAGACTAGGAACGCCCTTGCCCTTTAATCTTACTCTAGTGTCAGTCTGAGTTCCTGCCTTTACATCATAAATAACTTTTCCATCTACCGTATCAATTACAATCTCACCGCCCAAGGCCGCAACTGCAAATGACATCGGAACAGTAGAATAAATATTATAATCTTGGCGCTGGAATATTGGATGGCGACCAACAATCACTTCTACTAATACATCTCCTCTTGGTCCGCCGTTTTGTCCTGGTTCTCCCAAGCCTGGCATGCGCTTACACTGCCCATTATCAATACCAGCAGGTATCTCAACTGCATAGCGCTTTTTCATGGATACATATCCCGTTCCATGACAATCCGTACATTTATCACGAATTACTTTACCTGTACCTTGGCAATCTGGACATGCCTGTACATTTCGAACAGTTCCAAAGAAGGATTGCTGGGTAAATACGACCTGACCTTTACCACCACATTTTGCGCAAGTTTCTGGGGTCGTTCCTGGCTTTGCTCCATTTCCGCCACAAGTCTTACAGGATTCCTTTATAGATAAATCAATTTCTTTTTCACAGCCAAAAACAGCTTCTTCAAAAGTAATTCTTACACTTGTTCTTATATTGGCACCCTTCATCGGCCCATTACTTCTTGAGCTACCGCCAGCTCTTCTGCCACCAAAGAAGTCGCCAAAGATATCGCCGAAGATATCGCTAAAATCAGCACCGCTAAAGTCAAAGCCGCCTGCTCCCGCTCCACCTTCAAATGCCGCATGGCCGAACTGGTCATACTGACGTTTTTTTTCTGGGTCACTTAAAACGCCATATGCCTCTGAAGCTTCCTTGAATTTTTTCTCAGCTTCCGCATCACCAGGATTCATATCTGGATGATACTTCTTCGCAAGCGCACGATATGCTTTTTTTAATGTAGCCTCATCCGCGTTTTTGTCTACGCCGAGCACTTCATAGTAATCTCTCTTTTGTTCTGCCATAACGCATTCCTCATTTCCATTAAAACTTTAATGATAATAATATAATTACACCTCACGGAAATCTCCGTCAATAATATCATCATTTGTTGCATCCTGTGCCTGATCCCCTGCGTTCATGTCAGGACCTGCGCCCTGTGCACCCTGCATAGATTCGTACATCTTTGTGAATACGCCTTGTGCGCTGTTAGTAAGTTTTTCTTTTGCAACCTTAAGTTCATCCAAATCGTTGTCTGACATTTCCTGGTCTTTGGTTCTTTCTAAGATAGCTTTTACTGCATCAACATCTGCTTGAACAGCCGCTTTTTCATCAGCACTTACTTTATCACCTACATCGTTTAAAGCCTTTTCGGTCTGGAATACGAAGGAATCTGCATCATTTCTTGTTTCAACAGCTTCTTTACGTTTCTTATCCTGTGCTTCAAATTCCGCTGCTTCTTTTACTGCCTTTTCAATATCACTATCAGACATGTTTGATCCTGCTGTAATAGTGATGTGCTGTTCTTTTCCTGTTCCTAACTCTTTAGCAGAAACATTAACGATACCGTTAGCATCAATGTCAAAAGTAACTTCAATCTGTGGAACTCCACGTGGAGCTACTGGAATACCATCTAATCTAAATTGTCCAAGAGACTTGTTGTCTTTTGCGAACTGTCTTTCACCTTGAACAACATTGATATCTACCGCCGTCTGGTTGTCAGAGTAAGTAGAGAATACCTGGCTCTTCTTTGTAGGAATTGTTGTATTTCTTTCGATTAATCTTGTCGCAATACCACCTGCTGTTTCAATCGATAAAGATAGTGGTGTTACGTCAAGCAGAAGGATTTCGCCTGCACCAGCATCACCTGCTAATTTACCGCCTTGAATAGAAGCACCTAGTGCTACACATTCATCAGGGTTTAATGCTTTTGAAGGTTCCTGGCCAGTTAATTGTTTTACCTTATCCTGTACCGCTGGAACACGTGTAGAACCACCTACCAAAAGAACTTTTCCAAGTTCGCTTGGTGAAATACCTGCATCTTTTAATGCGTTTTGAACAGGACCTGCTGTTCTCTCTACTAAGTCGTGTGTTAATTCATCAAATTTTGCTCTTGTTAGAGTCATATCAAAGTGAAGAGGTCCACTAGCATTCATGCTGATGAAAGGAAGATTGATATTCGTTGTTGTAGCAGAAGATAATTCTTTTTTCGCTTTTTCTGCTGCTTCTTTCAATCTCTGAAGTGCCATTTTATCATTTGCTAAATCTACGCCTTCTTTTGCTTTGAAATCAGCGATCATCCAATCTGTGATTTTCTGATCGAAATCATCTCCACCAAGTTTGTTATCACCATTGGTTGCTAAAACTTCGATAACGCCTTCACCGATTTCGATGATAGAAACGTCGAAAGTACCGCCACCTAAGTCGTATACCATAATTTTTTGTTCTTTTTCATTATCAAGACCATATGCAAGAGCGGCTGCTGTTGGCTCGTTAATGATACGTTTTACATCAAGACCTGCAATCTTACCTGCATCTTTTGTTGCCTGACGCTGAGCATCATTGAAGTAAGCAGGAACAGTAATAACAGCTTCTGTTACCTTCTCACCTAAGTAATTTTCAGCATCTGCTTTTAATTTTTGTAAAATCATTGCTGAAATCTGCTGTGGTGAATATTTTTTACCGTCAATATTGCGGCCATTATCTGTACCCATATCTCTTTTAATTGAAGAAATGGTGTTATCTGCATTTGTAACTGCCTGACGTTTTGCTGGTTCACCAACTAGTCTTTCTCCGTTTTTTGTAAAAGCAACAACGGATGGTGTTGTTCTTGCTCCTTCTGTGTTTGCGATAACCGTTGGCTTTCCACCTTCCATTACTGCTACACAGCTGTTTGTTGTTCCTAGGTCAATACCTATAATTTTTCCCATGATTGGTTCCTCCTATAAAATAGATTAATTTGCTTGCTACGTTATTATGTTATTTTGCAACTACTACCATGCTATGTCTTATAATAGTATCGCGGTAGGTGTATCCTTTTAAAAGTTCCTGAGTGATAGTTCCTGATTCTACATCATCACTATCTGCCTGCATAACTGCGTTATGGAAATCCGGATCAAATTGCACTCCTACTGCCTCAATCGGCTTTACTCCAATGCTCTCAAGTTCTGTCATGAGCTGTTTGTAAATCATATTCATGCCTTCTACAAAAGGGGTTTCCTTTTCTTCTTCCGGTGTAGTGCTTAAGCCTCTTTCAAAATTATCAACAACTGGTAATATTTTTTCCAAAACGCTTTTTGCACCCGTTTCAAACATTGCTGACTTTTCTTTTTCTGTACGCTTACGGAAGTTTTCAAATTCTGCCATCTGACGCTTTACTCTATCTTCTAACTCTTCGATTTTTTCTTTTTGAGCATCTTCTTTCTTATCTTTTTTCTTGCTCTTTCCAAAGCCTTTTTTTTCTTCTTTATCGCAATCTCCAGCGCCCTCGTTGCAACAATCTTGTTCCGTATCGCAACCGCATTCATTTGCACCTTCGCCCTGGCAACATTCTTCGCCTTGACAGCAACCTTATGTTTCTTCTACAAAATCTTTTTCATTATCTACCACGTTCAACATCCTTTCCTGCTTTTGCAAGCAGATTTCTTTTATTTTTTCTTATACATTTCATCTAACTGATGCATAATGGTTTTTAATGTACCTATTACTTTGTCATAGTCCATTCGCTTTGGTCCAATAATACCAATGGTACCTTTCATTCCTTCATCAAGCTCATAGGTTGCTGTAACTACGCTACAGTCCTTCATACTCTGGATAGGCGATTCATCTCCGATATAAACCTGTATTCCATTACTATTTTCATCTGCCAGCGTTTCTTGCACAAGTGCACCAAGCATCTGCTTTTCTTCGAATGTAGTAATGAGTTCACTAGCTTTTTGTTGATCCGCCAGTTCAGGATATTTGAAAATGTTATTCGTTCCGCTGGTATAAATTTCCAGGTCTTCATCTTCCGTAATTGCACCTGCAACAGCATCAAGCACTTCACCAACAATATCACTGTGAGCACCTGCCTGATGTTTTAAAGCTGCAACCATTCCCAAATTTATTTCTTCTACGGAAAGACCATTTAAATGTGTATTTAGCAAAATGTTTAATTTCAGCATTGTTTCATCGTCTAACTCTTGCTCAACAGAAAGAATATGATTTTTTATAACATTTCCTTCTATTACGATGACTGCTAATATTTGATTTTCGTCCACTCTAGATAATTGGATGAATTTCAATTTGCTGTGATGATACTGGGGTGCGGATATCATCGTCGCATAGTTGGTATTTTGTGCTAACACCTTCACTACTTGTTTAAGGAGATGCCCCATTTTATCTTCTCTTTCTAAAAGAAGACCTTTCATTTCCTCAATTTCTTTATCCTTTTCCTCTAACATGGTATCTACGTATAAACGATATCCTTTGTCAGAAGGAATACGACCAGCTGAGGTATGCGGTTGCACAATATATCCCAATTCCTCTAAGTCTGCCATCTCATTACGAATTGTTGCTGAGCTCAAATTCAAATCCGTATATCTAGAAATGGTTCGACTTCCTACTGGTTCACCAGTCTCCAAATAGTTCCGAATAATGGCTTGCAATATTTTCTTTTTTCTTTCATCTAATTGCATCCCATCCCTCCTTTATAACTATTTCTGGTTTTATTAGCACTCATTTGAGTTGAGTGCTAATATCGTCTTACCATAAGATATCACCACACCTATACAAAGTCAACTAATTTTCCAGAAAAAAAATATAAAAAATTTCTTAACAAAAAAATGGACTGGCGCACCATATTACTCCTCACTCAATTTTACCACCACGGCATCCCCGCACCATTTTATGCTACCTGTTTTTGGATAAGTATTCATATATTTTCCTAGTACCGTGGCCTCCTGCACCTGTTGACTAGTCGGTATTTCATATTTGGCACCTAGGGAACGCAAAAAGCCAACAATCCTTCCCGTACTCCAAAACCAGAAGGGCTCTACATCCGAGTCCCAAGCAAAAAAGGATCGTCCCATGACATCCCCCACCTTACAAGAAGCATTTAACGTCGCTTCCCTTTTTCCAAGAAATACAATGACCCCATCATAGTCATAGCTTCCTGTAAACTTTGCTACATCCGCTCGTATCATACACGCAAACTGTATATCCTCTTCATAACGTACTGCTTCTGCATAATATAACCGCGTCGTGTTATCTGTTTCCCCCCATATCGTGCCTAAAGAGACAATTACCAAATAGGTACTAAAAATTTTTGCCCATTTGTTTGAAAGCTTTCCTTTCTCATTCATTTCCATAATTAATGAGCCCGTCATATACGCCATAAATCCCATGACAAAGGGAAGAACAATTTGTCCTCTTATAACTGGACGCATTCCCATAACTATCGTCAAATAGAAAGGACTCATATATAATGCTATCAGCAAAAATAGTTGCCAGATTTTCACTGTCATTTTCTTTGCAATAGCAACTTTTCTTAGTGATAACAGCAAGAGACCTAGGGCAAGCCAAAAGAACATTCTCGTATAAAACACACCGCCACCACATACCGTATCCCGTACATGTGACAAAATTTCCCGTATTCCCTGCCATATTCCCTCTTCCACCCAAAGTACCTGTGAAGATACATAAGTAGATGTCTCAAAAAATTGCTTTGTAACTATCATATTAGAAAAAAAGCCAATAAAAAAAGCTATTGCCATACGCGTAACATAAACAAACTCTTTTTTAACGTTGATATCCTGTCCGCATCCTAACACGCGCAAATTGGATAATGCTACCACGCCAAATAGGAAAAGTGGAATCATCGCTTGATATGTTGAAAAGGGAATAAACATAAAAAGAACCGAAATAAATAGCCAGATTAGCTTAGCACGCCTTGCCCAAAGATGAGATGCCAATAAGCAAAGTACAATTAGTAGAAATGAAAAAGTTACCTCTGCACTTTGCAGGGTAAAATACAGTTGTTCCGTTAGAATGGGATGCCCAATTACTATCATGCAAAAAGCAAGGCTTATCCAGCGACTAGCCTTCTGCTTTATGGCATAGCCTCTTTGCTTTTTTACATATTCAAAAAGAAAGGTGAAGCAAAAACAAGAAATGACCAAAAAGGCTAACGTTAAAATACCCGCAAAGTATAGATTACACTGTAATGTGCCAAGAACCTTCTTTAGTATTACTAGCCCTTGTCTTCCTATACCAAGCCAACTATCATAAATGCCTTTTTGGTCATATATAATTTTTTCCGTATCAATCCCTGTCGTTATATGGAAAATTTTATGTCCATGTACCAGGCAAGTAAACGCTGCCAAAGTCGCTAAAACATACCTATTTTTCCATGCATAAGATATAAACCCTTGAATGATTCCTCTTACTTGCGCTTTCATTTCATGCCACTTCATTTTTGCCTCCAGCAATCACCTATTTCCCTTGGCTAAAAGTCACATGTCTTTTCACAATAGAGTCGCTGTTTTAAAATAAGTATGAAGTGCATATACAAAAAACATAATTAAAAGAATTGCAACAATAATAACATGCATCACTATAACTGCTATCTGCACAACTTTTTTAGGCACCCACCTTATTTTCAAAACCCGCTCAATACCTATCGTTACATAATACATAAGTGGAATCAGCATTGGGAGCAGATACCTTCCTTGATTTTGAAAATCCATCGTGTAAGAATATCTGATAGTTAATATTATGGGCATAATGGCACAAAATATCATATTAATGTAAAAAAATATTCTTTTAAAGCTCATTTGTTCCTTGTATTTCTTTAAATAATAAGGAAGCGTTAAAATACAGCCTCCTATTCCACAGTAGAAA
>JAVBUZ010000081.1:0-7829 GCA_031554725.1 Lachnospiraceae bacterium
TAGCTGATGAGCTAAAGTTGCTGAAGATACCATATGGTGAAGTAAGTAATATAAGGTATACTTATTACCTATTCTTCCCTATGATTGAAATAATCTTAATGAACGCAGGAGTTTATAAATTTATTGTTTTTAATGAAAAACGTTTTAAAAAAGTTATAGAAGAAAAAACAGGTAAACAAGTTTAAGGGAAAGAAAAAACTAGGGGGAATTATGAAAAAAAGAAAGATACGACATACACTATGCATATTGTTAGGTATAGTGTGTATTGCCTTTATCGGCTGTGCACAAAAGAAAGAAAAAGAAGAAAAAAGTGCTGAGGTGGCAAGCGCTCAGGAGGTAAGCTACAAAGCATCCATAAAAAGTGGCATTCTTTCAAGTAAAAAGCAAACTTACAACTTTGCGAAAACAAGGTCAGGTTTATATACGGCCTATGATGTGGGCGGTCAGGTAAAGCTTTTATGTTTTGAAAAAGCAGAGCTTTGGCAACCAGGAAATTCACTCTCTTATGGGGATGGTATTCTTGAGGTTCCCGAAGGTCAATTTATGCTATCCTTTTTTGCAGGGTATGAGGATTCTTTGTTTAGTATAAATCAAATTATGACAGAGCAAAGCGTGCAATATTTCCTATGCGGATATTCAGAAGAAGGAACCCTTTCAAGGCAAGTAGAGATTACAGAAGTTCTCCTTGGAGCAGGTGAAGGAGATATGTTTTCTGTCTTTAAGGTGGCGGTAGACGAAGAGGGCAGAATCTATTTGCAGCTTTCTGGAAACAGAAATAACCTGCTTGTTTTAAGTAAAGATGCAGAGCTCATATGTACAATTAACACAGAGGGCATGCTACTTACAAGCCTGACTACCATAGGCGACACCGCATATGGAATTGGGCAGAGTGGGGGGCTGGATAGCATATATAAAATAGATGTAGAAATGCAAGCTCTAGAAGAAATAATCTCCATACCAGAAGGAAGAGGAAATACCAAGATTGTTGGAAGTAAAGACGGCCTTATCTGGTATAGCGATTTTGTAGGGGTAAAAACCTATTCTATAAGTAATAAAGAAACAAAGAATATTTATGAATGGGCTGATATAGGTATTGCTGGAAATGATGTTTCTTTTGTTTTTCTTGAGGGAGAAGACCGTTTTGGAGCAGCACTAAAGCGAATAGGAGATGAGATTGAACTAAGGCTTTCTTTAGTTCGAGAGGGCGTGCAAGGAACCTCAGAAAATGGACAGGAAGAATCTACAAAGCAGAAGATAATTCTTGCAGATGCAAAGTGGAATACAATGCTGATGAAGGCGATAGCTGGTTTCAATGCATCAAATGATATCTATGAGGTAGTTATTGAGGAATATGGTTCTCAGGAAAGAATACTCACAGAAATTATGGTGGGTAAGGGACCGGATATTTTGAGACTTTATGATGTAGGAATGAGTCGGGGAGTGGCATGCGGAATCATTGAAGATTTGAATCCTTACCTTGAACAGAGTCAGGCATTGTCACCAGAACTACTAAACAGCAAGGTACTAGAGCTTTATACCTATGATGGAGTACTCACTAGTATCCCAGCGGGGGTCTCTATTGATACAATGTACGGAAAAGCTTCCGAGCTTGGAAATGAGGAAGGCTGGACAATAGAGGAGTTCAAAGCTTATGTAGAAAAACATAGAGGAGCCACCATATTTGAAGGAAGAACAGTAGGAGATACACAGATGGTTCTAGTCTATATGTTTGTATGGACGCAGCCAGATAAGTGGATGGATTTGAAAGAAAAAAAGGCGTACTTTGATTCGGAGGAATTTCTAGAAATAATGAAGTTTGCAGCAGAGTATGAAGCAAAGTATGATGCTGACGCGAGTACAACTGTCAGCAAGCTTAGAGATGGAAGAGTTTTACTTTATACCTTCGGACCTTCTAATCCATGGTCATATGTAGATACCATTGGGATATTTGAAGGAGATTTAGTAGCAATAGGGCAACCTACGGAAAATGGCGAGCCACGCCATGGTATTTCAGCAAGTGGTAGCGCCTATATCATTAATAGCAGTAGCAAAAACAAAGAGGGAGCATGGGCATTTATAGAATATCTGATACTTCATGAGGGAGAGGGGAGAATGTGGTCTTTTCCAACCTACTTGCCAAACTTTGAGAAGGTAATGAAAGAAGAATTAGAAGTAAAGGAATTCTCGTATCAGGATAGTGATGGAAATACAATCTTTAGACGGACGCTCAATCAGGAAGATATAGAAATACTAAGAAATATGATTGACTCATCTTCCTATGTTACAGAGCCAAGTCCCGTGGATAGTATACTTTATGAAGAAATGGATACTTGCTTTAACGGCAACCGTTCCCCAGAGGAAACGGTAAAGATTATTCAAAATAGGGTACAGCTATATTTAAGTGAAATGGATTAACGAAATAAAAAAGGAGGAGATTGACGAAAATCAATCTTCTCCTTTGCATTCTATCTAGTGTTTTCTCCAGCAAGCAGGAGTGATAAGGACTAGTATAGGGAAGAGCTCCAACCTTCCAGCAAGCATGTTAAACATAAGAACAAGCTTTGAAAACGGTGAAAAAACAGAAAAGCTACCCATTGGGCCTACTAACTCGAAGCCTGGTCCCATATTACTGAGGGAGGTTAATGCAGCCGTAAAGTTCGTTGTAAAATCAAGATTATCTACGGATATAAGGAAGGCAGATGCTAGTAGCAAAACAAAATAGACAACCATAAAGACATTAACAGAGCGTAATACTTCATGGGAAACCGAATGTCCGTTTAGATGTATTTTTTTTATTTCCTTTGGGTGTGCAATATAGGAAATTTCCTTCTTTATAGTTTTAAGTAAAATAATAATTCTCGATACTTTGATTCCACCACCGGTACTACCTGAGCAAGCGCCCACAAACATTAAAATCATTAAGCAGTTTTTTGATAAGGCAGGCCATAAATTAAAGTCACAGCTTGCAAAGCCTGTGGAGGTAATAATAGAGCCAACCTGGAAAAAGGAGTGGCGTAGTCCATCGGACATAGAAGGATACAGGCTCAAGGTGTTACCAAAGATTAGCGCTACAGATAAAAATATAAATCCAAGATACCACCAAACCTCTTCAATGGCAAAAGCTTGTTTAAACTTTCTGCGGATAATTAAAAAGTACATGCTATAGTTGATACCGCTTAGAATCATAAAAACGGTAACTATATTTTGAAGGAGTGGGCTGTAGCTTGCCATGCTGTCTACCTTGATACCAAAGCCACCAGTACCAATGGTGCCAAAGCTTGTAACAAAGCTATCAAAAAGTGGCATCCCACATATAAATAATAGTCCAATCAAAACTAGGGTCATTACAATGTAGATGGAGTATAGGATTTTAGCAGTGTCCTTTATTCTCGGAACAAGCTTATCTACAGAAGGCCCAGTGCTTTCTGCTTTCATTAGCGTCATAGTGGAACCACCTATGAGTGGAACAATTGCCATGATGAAAACAAATACGCCCATGCCACCAATCCAATGAGTAAAGCTTCGCCAGAAAAGATTGGTATAGGACAGAGCTTCTACATTGGTCAAAATAGAAGAGCCGGTTGTAGTGAAACCAGATATGGTTTCAAATAGGGCGTCTATATAAGAGGGAATATCTCCTGTTAGTACAAATGGAATTGCACCAAATAAACTGATGATTAGCCATGAGGTAGCAACAATGAAAAAACCCTCTCGTGTGTATAGGGAACGACTTTTTGGTTTTTTTATGGTTAAAAGTATGCCGACAATAAGACATAGGGCGGCAGTAAGAAGATAATATATAAAATCATCTTCTTGATAGAGAATGCCTACTAATGCTGGTAAACACAAAAAGCCTGCTTCAAATTTCAAAACCCAACCAGCAATATATCTGACAATAGAATAATTCATCTTTTACGCGTCTACCTTTCTAAGATCTCAGTAATATTGTTGATTTTGTAATCCTTTAAAACAACCACCACAGTGTCACCTACTTGAATGGAATCCTGACCACTTGGGATAATAACCTCATTATTGCGATAGATACAAGAAATAAGAGTGTTTTTACGAATACGTAGTTGTTGCAAACTCTTATTTGTAACAGCAGATTCATCTTTGATTAAAAACTCTAAGGCCTCTGCCTTCCCATCCGCTAGCTTGTAGAAATTTTCAACATCATTATTTAAGGAATTACTTTTGGAACGAATGTATTTAATAATGTAATCCGCGCTTATTAATCGAGGATAAATAATACTATCTAGGTCCAATTGATCAATAATGCTAGAAAAGTTAATATGATTAATTTTTGTAATAGTTTTTGCAGGAGAACACCCCTTACTAAACATGGATAATAGAATATTTTCCTCGTCCATATCAGTGAGAGCAACTAAAGCGCCAATATCCTCCAAACCTTCCTGCGATAGGAGACTTTGGTCCGTGGCATCTCCGTGTATAATCATAGCGTCTGGTAAAAGCTCACTGAGCTCTTCACAACGATTTCTATTGATTTCTACTATTTTAACACCTATATTGTTTTTTATTAGGATGCGTGCCAAGTAGTACGAGGTCTTTCCACCACCCAAAATCATAACATTTCGAATGCGAGAAAGAGAAGCTGAGAACTTCTTGAAGTAGGAATTCACTTTTCCTGTTTCAGCAACCACAGCAAGTACATCACCTGCTTCAATAAGAAAATCACCATTAGGAATAAAAATATTCTTACCACGAGTGACTAAGCAAACAAGCATATTGCATTTTAACTCATTTCTTATATTCTGTAGGGATTGGCCAACAAGGGTTGAATCCGTATCTACTTTAAAATGCACTAGATTTACCTTGCCATGTGCAAAAGTATCCACTTTTTGTGCAAAAGGAAAACGAATAATTTGTGAAATTTCCAATGCAGCAGCAGCCTCAGGATTCAAGATCATCGCTAAATCAAATTCTGTCTTTAAATAGTCTATTTCATTATGGTAAATAGGATTACGTACGCGTGCAATGGTCTGGCAATCACCAGCTTTTTTTGCAATCATACAGCAAAGCAGATTATGCTCGTCAGATCCAGTCACTGCAATAAGCAAGTCTGTATTTACGATGTCCGCGTCCTTAAGAGTTTCAAAGCTTACACCATTACCAATAACACCAATAACATCAAAAGCATTGGTAACAAGATTTAGCTTTTCACTTCTTTCATCAATGGCAGTAATATTGTGACCTTCAGCACTTAATTGCTCAATTAAGGTATAACCAACCTTGCCGCAACCAACCACTATAATCTTCATAGTTTTATCCAAACCTTTCTGTTTAAATCTTTTATTTGGATGGCAGATACCTTCCGCCTTTCGGATGGCAGATACCTTCCGCCCAACGGACGGCAGATACCTTCCACCTTTCGGACGGCAGATATCTTCCGCCCAACGGACGACAGATACCTCGAAAAGCCTTCGGCTTTCCTCGGTCGCTTTGCTCGTCAAATCATTGTATATAGCCACGTTAAAGCAAGCTTTACGTGACTCCATACAATGACTTGACTCTGCCGTCCACGTACAGTATAGCACATTTTTTTATTAATGATATGGGAATAAAGATATATTTTTGCTCTATACAAAAGGATTCTAAAGGGTGAGCGGAATTTTGTCTATTTGTTGATATTTATTTGTAAAGCAATATTGATTTTGAATGTCTTGGCATGCTACGATAATCTCATTAATAGTATCCATCATGGCAAGTATAATCGCATATTATATTTGCAAATGGCTAGATGGAGATAATGGCGACAATTAGCCGAAAGAAAACCCCTAGGTTCGCACACCTAGGGGTTTTCAACTTGTGCCCACTTGGACATAATCTCATTTATCTACAGATAGTTTATCATATGTCTGTAGTATTTTCAATTATTCCTTTTTCAAAAGATCTTATTCAAACGAGTTGTAAAATACAAATGAAATTTTGTCTGTTTATTGACATTTATTTGTAAAGCGATATTGATTTTGGATGTCGTGGCATGCTACGATAATTATGTTGTCGCACCCAATCTGGCAACAGAAAGGGGGTGTCCAATTGGAAGTATTAATTTCATTAATAATCTCCATCATAGCAAGTGTAATTGCATATTATATTTGCAAATGGCTAGATGGAGATAATGGCGACAATTAGCCAACAGAAAGCCCCAAGGTCGGCATACCTTGGGGCTTTCACTTTGTGTCCAATTGGAAATAATTTCATTTATCTACAGATAGTTTATCATATGTCTGTAGTATTTTCAAGTATTCCTTTTTCAAAAGATCTTATTCAAACGAGATGTAAAGTATGAATGAAATTTTGTCTATTTGTTGATATTTATTTGTAAAGCGATATTGATTTTGAATGTCGTGGCATGCTACGATAATTATGTTGTCGCATCCAATTAGCCAAAAGAAACCCCTAAGGTGTGTAGACCTTGGGGGTTTCTTTTGGTGTACCAACGCGGAACACGAATCTCTTTTTCTAAACACAGTGTAGCATACGTTTAGAATATTTTCAAGTATTCCTTTTTAATTTTGGCCTTATACAAAATTATTATAAAATGCGAAGGAAGGGCTATTTAAAAAGAAATAATTACAGTTATTGCAGGTTATTTTGCGCAGTGCTATAATAGTCATTCGTAGCATATGGATATTGCTTTAATATTATTGGAGATTAGAGATGAAAAAAAGAATTTTTGCAATACTCATTTTATTAACAGCAGCACTAATAGCGTGTGAAAATGAAGAAACACCTAATGTGATAGAAGAAGCAAGTTTTAGTGAAACGCCTAGTAAAATTGCAGTAGATCAGGTGAACGATAAAACAACAGATGAAAATATAGCAAAAGACATAGAAAACAGCATGGAAGAGGGCATGTTTGGTAGCGAAATGGATTCGGAGGAAATTCGCATGCGCAATGAATGCTATCACGCAAGTGGCTATTATGCGCAGGTGATTGACTATTGGGAAAATACTAGAGAGGTGAGAGATATTTCCAATGTAACAGAGTACCTCTATGATACGGATAAGCAATATTATTCTAAAGAAGATTTTGAAAATGAACCAGAGCTTATTATTCACCTAGCTAAAAATGAAATTTATGCTCGCCATGGGTATGTTTTTAAGAATGAGGATTTAAAAAATTACTTTTTAGGATGTTGGTGGTACCAACCAATGGATAACAATGATAATTTTACCGATGCTGTATTTAACGAATATGAAAAATCAAATATAAAAGTATTAGCAGAACTTGATAACTATAATAAGAAATAATAGGATAGACGCCAAAAGGAAAGGTCGCACGAAAGATGGAAACACAAGAAATGCAAGCGCAAGAGATGGAAACCAAGGAAGTATCAGATGAGAAAAATAAAATTATAAATGGAGTTATCTGGAAACAGATACTTCTATTTTTCTTCCCCATTTTATTTGGTACTTTTTTTCAGCAGCTTTACAATGCGGCAGATGCTGTAATCGTAGGGCGCTTTGTTGGAAAAGAAGCGCTGTCAGCGGTAGGTGGTAGCACAGGAACGATTATTCAGGTGCTTCTAGGCTTTTTTGTGGGGCTTTCTAGTGGTGGAACAGTAATTATATCTCAGTATTATGGTGCAAAAAAGGCGGATAAGGTGCATTATGCCGTTCATACATCGATTGCTTTTAGTCTTGTGGCGGGAGTGATTATGATGATCTTAGGAATTGCCTTGGCACCAGTAGTGCTTCGAGCCATGGATACACCACCAGAGGTTATGTCTCTGTCAGTATTATATATTCGTATTTACTTTGCAGGTATGATTGGAAATGCGATTTAGAATATGGGAGCAGGTATT
>JAVBUZ010000096.1:0-8378 GCA_031554725.1 Lachnospiraceae bacterium
CCAGTCCCGAAACGGTTGAAACTACCATAACAAAGCCTATAGAGGCGTCTATGGCAACCGTTAGTAATATAGAGAATATAAGCTCTGTATCAAGTGAAAACTATTCCTTAGTTATCCTTGAGTTTGCACAGACAGCTAATATGGATTCCATTTCCTTAGAGATTAGGGAGAAACTGGATCAAATAACAGGTTACTGGAAGGATGACCTTATTGGTAGTCCTGTGATTATGAAATTAAATCCCGATATGATGCCTGTAATGATAGCTGCGGCTGGTGTAGAGGGAATGACAGTAGCAGAGGTTAGTGCCTATGTAGAAGAAACGATTATGCCAGAATTAGAAAGCATAGAGGGTGTTGCTTCTGTTAGTGCGACAGGATTAATTGAAGAATCTGTTAACGTTATTATTCGCCAAGACAAGGTAGATAAAATAAATGAACAGATTAAAGCCGCTATTGATGATAAAATGAAGGACGCTGAAGAACAGCTTGCGGACGGAAAATCAGAAATATATAAGGGCATTGATAAAATTAGTGATGGTAAAAAAGAGCTAGCAAAGGGGCAAAAGGAGTTAGATACAGGAAAAGCAGATCTTTCCACGGGAAAAACCGAGCTAGAGAAAAAGCAAACTGAAACAATTAATCAGCTTGCAAGTGGTCAGGCGCAGCTACTTACTGCGAAAGCTGATTTAGAGGCGCTTAAAACAACGGTCTCTATGGATATCACAATACTAGAGCAGATGCTTGCTGGGCTTGCGCAGCTTGAACCAATTGCAGCTACAGCAACCACGGCAATACCAATGCTACAAGGTGCAATTACAACCTTAACAGATACATATAATACTTATGTAGCGATGGGACCGATGGTATTGCAGCCGGTTATGGAAGGTGCAAAAACAGCTACCTTAGCCAATCTTCCTACGGAAGACCTAAAAAATAGCTTAAGTGCTCTTGATTGGACAACACAGCTAATTGAACTAGAAGCAGGAAAAAGTGATACACAAACAGTTTGTGGTATTTTGTATGGCTATATTGAACAAATGCAAGGGGTACAGGCACAGACTGTAAGCCTACAAGAAAATGTTGCTATAAAATATCTCGGTTCCACTACATATAATTCAGCAAAAGCATATGAATATCTAAATACCCTTAGAGCACAGGTCGCAGAGTTCAATAAAAACATTGCCCTAGTAGATGAAAAGCTGATTGAAGTTTCAAAGGGTGAGTCAACAGCAATTATTGGCTTTGCAAATGGTATGACCCAGATTAACCTTGGTGAATCACAGTTAAACACTGCACAATCTACTCTTGATTCAGCAAAAGAAGAATTAAGTACGGCAGAGGAGCAGCTTCGTGATGCACTAGAGGAAGTTTTAGATGGCGAAACTCAGTTAGAGGAGGCTCGCGAGGATGCATATAAACAAGCTGATATGACAGAGGTGCTTACAGTAGAGACAATTTCGGGTCTACTAGCAGCGCAAAACTTCTCAATGCCTGCTGGCTATGTAACAGAAGATGGTATTTCTTACATGGTTAGAATTGGTGATAAACCTACTACCGTAGAAGAAATGGCAGCAATGCCATTATTAAACCTTAACATGGACGGTGTGGATATTATTACATTAGGCGACGTGGCAGATGTATTCTATGTTGATAACTCAGCAGAGGTATATACCAATGTTAATGGCACACCAGGCGTTATGTTAACCGTGCAAAAGCAAACAGGCTACTCAACTGGTGCTGTTTCCGATTTGCTATTAGATAAATTTAATTTACTTATGGAAGAAAACTCAGACCTAACCATGATAGCACTTATGGATCAGGGTATTTATATTGACCTTGTAATGGATTCTATTATTAGTAATATTGTTTGGGGTGCGTTACTTGCTATTTTAATCTTAATTATCTTCCTTAAGGATATAAGACCGACCTTTGTTGTAGCGGTTTCCATTCCTATAAGCTTGGTAACAACGATTGTGCTTATGTACTTTAGTGGAGTAACCTTAAATGTTATTTCCCTTTCTGGCCTAGCTCTTGGTATCGGTATGCTAGTAGATAACTCGATTGTAGTTATTGAAAATATTTACCGACTTAGAAACGAAGGCTATTCTATGCGAGAGGCAGCAGTAGAGGGAGCAAAAGAGGTAGGTGGAGCGATTATGGCATCTACACTAACAACTGTTTGTGTATTTGCACCTATCGTATTTACAGAAGGTATTACAAGACAGCTTTTCGTTGATATGGGTCTTACCATTGCGTATTCACTATTAGCAAGCTTAGCTATTGCACTTACGGTTGTTCCAGCTATGGCATCAAAGATGCTTACCAAGACAAAGGAACAAAAAGATGGTAAAATCTTTGGTGCATTAACGAGTGGCTATGAAAAGGTATTAGCAGGAGCCTTAAAGGTAAAACCACTTGTATTTATATTAGTTTTAGCTTTATTAGTTGTAAGCGCAGTAGCAGCAATGTCAAATGGAACAGCCTTTATGTCTGATATGGATAGCACACAGATGACGGTAAGTGTAACTCTAAAAGATGATGCTACGCTAGAGGAGACAGCAGAGGTTACAGATGCAGTTGTAGAGAGAATTATGGCTATTGATGGAATCAGCGATGTAGGTGCCATGGCAGGTGGTTCATCCATGCTTAGCATGCTAGGCAGTGGAGCAGGTGGAAGTACCAATAGTACCTCTATCTATATAACAACCACAGAAAACAAATCGATGACAAATGATGAAATAGCAGAAATCATTCTTGAGAAAACAGCGGATTTAGATGCAGAAATTACCGTAGATACTTCTAGTATGGATATGACTGCCTTAGGTGGTAGCGGTATCACTATTCAAATAGAGGGTAGAGATTTGGATACCCTACAGAAATTAGCACCAGAGGTAGCAGCGATTGTTGCTAGCGTAGAAGGAACAAAGGATGTTTCTGATGGTATGGAGGATGCAACGGAAGAGCTTAGAATTATTGTAGACCGTGACGATGCAATTGAGTATAGCTTAACAGTAGCACAGGTATTCCAGCAGGTAGCAACCCGCCTTTCAGAAAGTAGTTCTGCTACAACACTTGTAACAGAGGGTAAAGACTTTGATGTATTTGTAATTAAAGCGGCAGATAAGGAACTAACCACACAGACGTTAAAGGAACTTGCAATTAAAGGCAAGGATAAAGATGGAAAAGAGGTAGATGTAGCATTTGGGAATATTGCTAGCTTTGATATGACTCAGAGCCTAAACTCTATCAATCGTGACAATCAGACTAGATATATATCCGTTTCTGCAGCAGTTGAGGATGGATATAATGTAGGACAGGTGGCAGAAAAGGTAGAAAAGAAGCTTGCAGATTTTGATCTACCAACAGGATATAGCCTAGTATTTTCAGGCGAAAATGAAATGATTAATGATGCACTTGGTCAATTAGGGCTTATGCTTGTACTTGCGCTTGTATTTATGTATTTAATTATGGTTGCGCAGTTCCAGTCTCTATTATCTCCATTTATCATTATGTTTACGATTCCTCTAGCTTTTACAGGCGGTTTGTTTGGTCTATTTATGGCAGGAGCAGAAATCAGTGTTATTGCTATGATTGGTTTCGTAATGCTATCAGGTATCATCGTTAATAATGGTATTGTGCTAATTGATTATATGAATCAGCTTAGAGCAGAAGGTATGGAAAAGAAGGAAGCAATTCTAAATGCAGGAAGAACAAGGCTTCGCCCAGTATTAATGACAGCTTTAACAACAATCTTAGCCTTATCAACCATGGTGTTTAGTAAGGATATGGGCGCAGAAATGATGAAGCCTATGGCAATTGTAACCATTGGTGGTTTAGTATATGGTACCCTCTTAACCCTTATTGTAATCCCTTGTGTTTATGACATCTTTATGAGAGAAAAAAAGGTTGGGGATATAGAGTAGAAGCATCTGTAGGCGGTGGCCGAAGGAGATTGTATGGGAAAAATAACAGGAATGGAAAAGATAAATGATCTGCCAGAAAAGGTCCTACTGCTTTATAAAGCAGTAGGAGACCTAGTAGGTGAGGGCGCAGATGTTGCCAATCTTAAGGTTTCCGATATAACGGAAAGGGCTGGAATTGGTAAAGGAACGGCCTACGATTATTTTGAATCCAAGGAAGAAATGATAGTATATGCCCTTCTATTTTTTATTGAAAATAGTATGGAGGATTTTATTAATAGAATCCGGGAGAAGAAATCCTTTAGCGAGCGCTTGGAATTTGCCCTAGATAGCATGGAAAAAGAAGGAAAAGAGAGAAAAATAGTGCTTCGCTTTATAAATATGTTTTTTGACTCTACGCAAATGGGCCAGCAGTTAAGAAATATTATTGAGAAAAGGAAAAGCGAAGCCTGTATGCCCCTTAACTTTGGAATAGATATTGTTGAAAGAGGTATAAAGGATGGGGAGCTACGCGCTGATTTACCAACAAGCTATATGACATATACCTTGATTACTAGAGTGGTAGCGTATATTGCATATTTGGTAAGTCCAGGAGAGAAGGAATGCTCTAATGAGGAATTTAGAAGGTGTATTTACCAGGGGATTATGGATGAAATGCAGGCGAGGTAAATAATTTGAAATGTTGAATTGTATAAAAACATTAATAATATGGATATATATTCAAAAAAAGACATTGACAAATGATTAAAAAGCTGATATTTTGTGTTTAAGACATGCTTAGTACAAAGCGGAGGGGCATGTGGATACTATCCATAAATGCAAGGGGAATGCCATTTATGGGTTAAACTTATTTTTGTAGGAGGGAAATTATATGAACAAAAAGAAATTAACAATGCTAGCTCTAGCTATGACTCTCGTTTTGGGGATGCCAATAGTAGCTAAGGCTGTGGATACGCATCCACCTCATACTTATAGCGTAGAGAGGTATTTATACACTACGCAAGAAGGATCATATACTCATCAGTATTTTACGGGATATGTTCCGGGTACAACGATTGTTACATATGGTACTTGTACTGTAATGTGTGAGAGAGAATACTATTTGCGACAATGTAAAGAGTGTACAGCAACGGCGGGTACCATATCATACTATTATGAGACCCATGGTCCATGTGGTCAATAACATGCTAATAAACAAAAGGTGTATTTCTCCATAAGGAATACACCTTTATTTTTGATAACCTATGTGGAAAATGAGAAAGGAAAAATATGCAAAGAAAGCAGAAAAAATGGGGAATATTATTGCTTATTGTGTGTTTGATTTTTACTGCTTGCGCAAGCGCTACCGATACTGCACCGCAGATATCAAATGAAACAAAGAAGCTTATTACATCAAAATCATATGTGGTTTTGCCTAAAAAAGTTGAAGTTCTTAATGGGTATAATGCATCAAATTATTATTCATTTGCAGGAAATATTTATACAGCTTCCAAACAAGAAGAGGGGGAATATTATAAACTCTCTTGCTTGGAAAAGGAAAAGCTTTGGGGAGAAAATAAAGATCTTTCTTTCGATGAAATTAGTATTATGTTAGAATCAAGCTACCAAATTGAATACTTTTTTTTAGATGAGAAAGGAAATCTATTATTTATTACTTCTTTGACGACGGATGGTGCGAAGGATATCCTATTACAGGAGTTTAACCCAGAGGGTAGTCTTATAAAAAAAGTGGATTTAACAGAAATATATAAAACTGTGTATGGAGAAAATGCAGATATTTATATAAGTACAGGAATAAAAAGCAATCAAGGTAAGATTTATCTTGCAGACCTTTTGGTGGAAAATAGGATGCTAGTTCTAAATGAGGATGGGAGTCTTTTTGCAAATATATCATTTGGTGATACACCATTAGAAGATTTAATTATGGGGACAGATGACAAGGTGTATGCTTTAGGGAAGTATCAAAATACAGAATTTATATATATATGGAATGAAAAAATGGAACGGTTAGAGACAATTACGGTAGTTCCGAATAGTAAAGGAAACGGAAAACTAGTAGCAGGAAGCGGTGGTATAGTTTTATATAGCTATTATGAAGGGATATATGCATATTCGCCAGAATCAAAGGAGGGTATGGAAATCTATAAGTGGGCCAATGCAGGTATCACGGGAAAAGAGATAGCAGATTTCTTCTATGATGAAGAGGAAAGACTGTGTGTAATTTTAAAAACGGAAAATAAGACGGATAGCTTTTCAATTATCTTACTTCGAGAAAAGACGGCAGAAGAAGTAAGTAGAAAAAAACAAAAAGTCATAGTTGCTGGTGATCAGGGAGATGTTTTTTTAGCAAAGACGGTAGGAAAATTTAATGCTTCAAATCTAGATTATGAGGTAGTCTTGCAATCTTATGATTATAGTCGCATGCTTGTAGAACTTATGACTGGAAATGGGCCAGATTTAATTCCAATGGATACAATTGATTCCAAAGAGGGGGTAAGGAAAGGCCTTATTGAAGATTTATCACCTTATCTCGCTAACAGCCGTTTACTATCGGAAGAGCAACTTGTCTCGAAAGTGATAGAATTAAAAACCATTGATGGTGTTTTAACTAGTATTCCACCTACTTTTTATATACTAACACTTATGGGAAGGGCATCAGAACTTGGAAATGAGGTCGGATGGACCATGGAAGAGTTTATGGAATACGTAGAAGGTCATAGAGGGGCAACTATATTTGAGGGAAGTACCTATGGAGAGACGAACATCTGGATTATGCTAAATGCGTGGAAAACAATGCAAGACAAGTTTGTTGATTTGGATGAGGGTGAAGCACATTTTGATACCCCTGAATTTAAAGAATTGTTAGAATTTGCAGCGACATATGAAGCAAAGTATGATGAAGATAAAACGGCGACAAGTACAAAGATTAGAGAAAAAAAGGTGTTACTATGTAATTATGCTCTTTTCAATATAGAGCAGTATTTGTTCTGCGAAGGAATATTTGAAGGCGACATGGTTGCTATAGGATATCCTACATGGAGTGGCGAACCATATCATAGAATTGACTTTTATGGTGATTATGGTATTAATTCAAAGAGTAAGCAAAAACAAGGTGCTTGGGAATTTTTGGAGTATATGGTTGCAAGTCAAACTTGGAAAGAGTCATATAATTATGGAATGCCGACTTTAAGATCTGCCTTTGAGGAAAAAATTGAAAATCTAGTCCCAGAAGGTGGAAGTAAGATGGGCGACGGTGCAGGAGAAATTATAATTATTCCACCACCTACTGAGGAAGAGAAGCAGGACTTGTATGAAATAATTGAAAATAGTTATTATCCAAATATAGGCTTATCAGAGCTTGGCGGGATTTATACGGAAGAAATATATGCATGGTATAATAATAAACGTTCAGCAGAGGAAACGGCAAAAGTCATTCAAAATAGGATACAGCTTTATTTGGATGAGAATACAAGGTAGGGGGTAGAGCCCTGGCTCTCATTTCATCGCGTTGGCTTCGCCAATAAAAAGAAAGAACTATACATTCGTTCAAGCAAGCTTGACTCATGCATAGTTCTCTCTTTTTACGCTCATTTTCTTATCGTGAAAGTTGCTGACGGGGTTGGATTATTAGAAGCACCAAAAGGCCCGTAAAGTGATGGGGAAAGCACACTGTCATAGAGTGTCTACATTATATTTGCATTTATTAAGAGCGTTATTTATTCTAATTCTTCGAAAGTTATGCCCTCCACAGTCACATTGCCATCTTTATCAATTCTGAATTTAAAATATCCAGTTGAATCAGAACCATCTGTATATGTTACAGTAGCGCCTAGATACAAATATTTTCCAGATTCTTTTAGTGCGGGACGCCTTGATACTTTCTTAATAATACTTTGTTTCTCCATTAACATCTGAACATATTCTTTTTCAAGTTCATATAATTCATCTAGTGTCCATCTATCCCAAAGCTCTGAATAGTTTACTGGTAGTCTATTATCGTTACCCAATTTCCTAAATAAATCAGAATGTTCAGGGTTTTTATTGACGTAAAAGTTATCATCAATTCGCTCAATAGTATAATATGTACCATTATTTAAAATAATTTTTCTGTTTTGATAATCTAGCTCAAAAGTATAGCTTCTAGAAGTATAACTGGTATCAGAAATTAGATATATCATTTCATATTCATTAAAATATAAATATTTATTGGGAGTAGAAAACCAAGTGCCGCTTAGTTGTATTAACATTTGTTCTTCGGTGTTAAAAGAGAATGTATTTGAAGTTTCTGAAGAACATCCAGTGAATGTTAGTATAATGCACATTAAAACAATAGAATTAAGAGATTTAGTGAATTTTTCTTTCATATCAATTGTCCTCGCTCTTTCTAAGCTGTATTACGATTTATTATACCATATGTAACGTTATATTCAATGCAATTAATTTTGTGACTAGAGAGTA
>JAVBUZ010000172.1:0-2933 GCA_031554725.1 Lachnospiraceae bacterium
TTGGTGGTGTTGAAGTTACCATGATGTCAGATATGACAGCGGTTAATCCATCATGGACGGAAGGCGCTACAGTAACACTGAACGGAAATGATGTTTATCAGTATATAAGAGTGCGTGACATTACCGTATTTGAAAGTGCTCGAATGCGATTAGAAAGACAAAAAAATTATTTGAATACTCTCGTTCGTCAGATGATAGAAGAAACGAAAAAAGATATTTCACTTCCGATTACTTTATATGGAATGTTTAGCAAATATATTGTTACAGATCTTACACCAGATGAAATCAGCTATTTGGCATCTGAGCTTGTAAGCTATAAGTTTTCGGGTAATATTTATACGTTGGAAGGGGCTACTAGGATGGGAGAGGAGTTTGAAGAATTCTATCCAGACAAAACTGCCTTAAAGGAATTAATGATTAAAGTATTTTATGATGAGGTAGATGAATCAGAGATGCCTTAACAAGTTATTAAGTGCGAAATCACGCGTTTAATATAAGCCACATGTACTATTATGGAAGGAGGGGATAAAAGACATGAAAAAAAGATTACTAGCACTCGTATGTGCTATGACTATGATATTTGCTATGAGCCTAAATACATTTGCAGCAGTAAGTGCTGATGCAGGTAGTGTAGCAGGAAGCTCTAACGCAGGTAGTGTAGCCGCAAATAACGTAGTAGATGCAAAAGCAGAAATTATTTCTGCAGCTAATTCTATCCAGAAATTAACTGGCGCAGTACTTGATAAATTTGCTGAAACAACAACAATTAAAAGTGGTGTTGAAGGTGCAAAAATATCAGCTGTTTCTAATGAAACAGCAAAAGCTGTTATCGCAGAAGCAAACAAAGTAGTTGGTGCTAATGCATTTATCGCTGCTATTGTAGATTTAAGTGTACCAGCAGGTACAGGAAAAGCAAGCTTTACTTTAACATGTCCTAACGTTTGGGCTGGACAGAAAGTAACTATTCTTCATCAGAAAGCAGATGGAACATTTGAATCCATTAAACCTGATAAGTTAGTTAATAATGAAGTTACATTTACACTTACTTCTTATTCACCAATTGCAATTGTTGTTGATGCAGGTGCACCAAAAACTGCTGATGCAAGCTTTGCTATAATGATGATCGCTATGATCGCTTTAGCAGGCACAGTTGTTTTCACAAAGAAAGCAAAATTAAACTAATAAAAATTACCGTAGAGAATCCATAAATAGTGTGTGGCACATTATGAATTTTAAGGGAATAAGCATATAATTATATGTATTTTCCCGCAATAGAACGAGGCGTAAATCTTGAAATGGATTTACGCCTTAGTTGCATTTATTGATTAAAAAATTTATAATATACTTATGTAAATATTAGAATAATGTGTGGGAGGGCAATAAATGAGACTATTAATTAAACAGAGAGTCTTTTCTTGGACAGATTCCTATGATATTTTTGATGAAAATGGAAATAAAAAATATTTTGTGAAGGCAGAGTTTATTTCTTTGGGGCACCGCTTGCATGTATATGACTCTAATCATAGGGAAGTAGGAATGATTAGGGAAAAGCTTCTTACCTTTTTGCCAGCATTTGAAATAGACTTGGGTGGAGTGACAAGAGGAAGGATACAGAAGCAGTTCACCTTTTTCCGGCCTAAATATGAAATTGATTTTAATGGTTGGCGAGTAGAAGGTGATTTCATGGGCTGGGACTATGATGTGTATAGCGGCTGTAGCCGCATTATGCACATTTCTAAGGAGCTGTTTCATTGGGGAGATACCTATGTAATTGACATAGCCAACCCCGCGGATGAGCTTATGGGAATGATGCTTGTTATCGCCATCGATGCAGCTAATTGTACACAGAATGGTTAAAGATTAAGAAGGATTAAGAAGACAAAAAAATAGCTTGAAAAGGAAATTGAGATTTGTTAGTATAATTAGGACAAAAAATCTCAATTTTTTTATAGGAAAATAAGCCCTATATCATAAAATTCTTGATAATCATGATATCCAAACAAACCCATTTAAACTAACAGAAAGTAAAATGTAGACTAATGCCGATATTAGTGTTTTTTGCGTGCAGATTTTACACAGGCACTAATTTCTAATTTAAGAAAGAACATAGGTGAAAATGAAAGACAGAAACGTAAGTGTAATTCGGGACAAGACTAGTAATAAAATTGTGTTAATACATGATATTCGGTTTAAGGGTAAGCGTAGCGTGTGCTGGGAGGACGTAGAAGAATATCTTAAGGAGTACATAGGTGAGTTTTATGAAATTGCCGAAACGAAAGAGTTAGTATTCATTGGAAAAGACTTAGCGGATGAGTATAGTAGTTCAATATATACAAGAACTATGAAGGGGGCGTCGGCAAAGGCAAAGGCAAATGCAGCGCAGGGGATTCCTGAATTAATTGAAATAGCAAGTAACAAGCGTTTTAGTGAAAATAAAAAGGAAAAGCATAAAGACGATGCAGCATATGGTTGGTATCGTTACGATTCTAGATTTGCAATACCGGTGTATAGTGAGAAAAAAATTGAGCGATATAATATGTTTCAAGTAACAATGCTAATACGTCATGATATAGATGGGAAACTGTACTTATACGATATTGTAAATATAAAAAAGGAAACGAGCAACCCGCCTAGGCAATAGCCATACGGTAAAAACCCATTTCCTTTATATAAAGAATAATACATTGTAAAAAAAAAAGCAATAGAAAATTTTACCCATTTATCATAGATAAGAAAGAACATAGGTGAAAATGAAAAACAGAAACGTAAGTGTAATTCGGGACAAAGCTGGTAATAAAATTGTGTTAATACATGATATTCGGTTTAAGGGTAAGCGTAGCGTGTGCTGGGAGGATGTAGAAGAATATCTTAAGGAGTACATAGGTGAGTTTTATGAAATTGCCGAAACGAAAGAGTTAGTATTCATTGGAAAA
>JAVBUZ010000130.1:0-6133 GCA_031554725.1 Lachnospiraceae bacterium
CTGTTTCTCTAGAAATAATCTTTCCACCCACGGCTGCCTGAATTGGAATTTCAAACAGATGTCTTGGAATTTCATCCTTTAGCTTTTCACACATCTTTTTACCTCTTTCATATGCACTTTCAGCATGTACTATGAAAGACAAGGCATCTACCTCTTCATGATTAATTAAAATATCCAATTTTACTAACTTTGATTCTTCATAACCCTTTAGCTCATAATCGAAAGATGCATAGCCCTTGGAACGAGACTTTAGCGCATCAAAAAAGTCATAAATAATTTCATTTAAAGGAAGCTCATAGCGAAGAAGTGCCCTAGAGGCTTCCATGTATTCCATTCCTAAATACCTACCACGTCTTTCCTGACAAAGCTCCATAATCGAACCGATAAACTCTGTTGTCACCATAATCTCCGCACTAACAATTGGTTCTTCCATATAGTCAATTTCTGTAGGATCAGGTAAGTTGGATGGGTTGGTTAGTTCTATCACCTCACCATTTATCTTATATACCTTATATATTACGCTGGGCGCAGTGGTAACTAAATCTAAGTTATACTCACGCTCTAATCTTTCCTGAATAATTTCCAAATGTAAAAGACCTAAAAATCCACAACGATAACCAAAGCCCAAAGCAATGGAGGTTTCTGGTTCATAGTTTAAGGAAGCATCATTAAGCTGTAATTTCTCAAGGGCATCTCTTAAATCTGGATATTTTGCGCCATCCGCTGGGTACAAGCCACAATAAACCATAGACTGTACTTTTTTGTAGCCTGGAAGAGGCTGAGCACAGGGATTATGGATATCTGTTATCGTATCACCAACTGCCGTGTCCTTAACATTTTTAATGGACGCAGTAAAGTAGCCAACCATACCAGCAGATAGCTTTTCGCAAGGAATAAACTGTCCAGGGCCAAAGTAACCAACCTCTACTACGTCAGCCTTGGCACCAGTTGCCATCATACGCACACTACTGCCCTTTTTGATGGTACCCTCCATAATACGGCAAAATACAATAACACCCTTATATGGGTCATATAGAGAGTCAAAAATAAGTGCCTGTAGCGCTCCATTTTTATCGCCCTTTGGTGACGGTATTTTTTTCACTACTTGTTCTAAAACCTCTTCAATACCAATGCCATTTTTGGCAGAAATCAGAGGTGCATCATGAGCTTCAATGCCGATAACATCCTCAATTTCTTGAATAACTCTTTCTGGATCTGCACTTGGTAAATCAATTTTATTAATAACAGGGAAAACGTCTAGATTATGGTCTAAGGCCAGATAAACGTTTGCCAAGGTCTGAGCCTCAATTCCTTGGGCAGCATCTACCACCAAAATAGCGCCATCACAAGCGGCTAGAGAACGGCTTACCTCATAATTAAAATCCACGTGTCCCGGGGTATCAATTAGATTAAATACATATTCTTCCCCATCCTGGGCTTTATAAACGATACGTACGGTTTGCGCCTTGATGGTAATTCCTCTTTCTCGTTCCAGTTCCATGTTATCTAGGACCTGTGCCTGCATCTCTCGATTGGTAAGTAGTCCTGTTTTTTCTATAATACGGTCCGCAAGTGTAGATTTGCCGTGGTCAATGTGTGCTACGATGCAAAAATTACGAATCTTGCTCTGATCAATTCCTGACATTTTGTTCCTCCATACTTTCAAAGTCTGGTATCTTTATAATCCGACTTTTTATCGTGTCTAATTGTACCAAACTTCACGCATGGATGCAAGGAATTTACTACATCAATTGCGCCATTTTATTCTGTTTTGGATAAAACCATATTTAAAATATGGGCAAGTGGATCACAGGTATTCATGGCCTCCTCCACTGTTGTATTTTCATCCCCAAGTTCAATGAGCAAAGTACGAGGAAGAAGATGCATATTATATCTGTAGCCTTTTAAATATATTTTTCTAGTAAGTCCTGGATAATATTCCCCGGCCTTTACTTGCATTTGAAAGGAGAAGGCAAGGTTATCGTCTAGATTGGGGTTTTCCAGATAGGTGATATTCCCCGTTTTACGCGTCCTACTTAGTCCATTAAAAAGCATAAAGGTTGCCATCGGTCTTCCATCTATTTCTACCGCTCGCCTTGTACCCTTTGCACCTGAATCTCTATGTAAATCTATAATCACCTCAATACTGGGATTTTCCTCTAGTAGCTTTTCAATTGCCGGGAGGGACTTTGCATAGGCCTCATCCCTAATGGTGTCATATTCCGCTGTGTGATGTAACACATTATAGCCATACTCCTGACTTAAAATTTCTCCTAACCGTTCTCCTACCCCAACAACACTTTGACTAGCATCACCTGGCGTCGAATCCGCAAAGGCTTCTTTGGAATGGGTATGATAAATAAGTATTTGTGGGGCATCTTGCTTCTTCTGAATCGAAATATCTTTTTCTAACAGCTTTTGGGCATTCAATTGGTCACTACCAGCCATGGTTGTTGCGTCGATGGCATAGAAGGTTGACACTAAGGTCTCATATTGCTTCATGGCTTCCCAATCAAAATGATTTATCTTTTCATGAGGTATAAAAGCGTTGGCCAAATTTGAATTTTCCTGTAAGAATAGCTCTTCTAAAGAAGGCTGTTGTTGCTCCTGTATTATTTCCCTTTGGTTTTCCTCTAAGGCATATTCTTCTAAACTATGCTGGGACTCATCCTCCTGCGAAGAATGCTGGGCTTCTTCCATTCCCTCCTCAAGCAAAAGTTGATAGGTCACATCATCTTCAATTTCTATTGTCGGTTTTTCTCTTTCACTATAATATCCATAAATAGGAATCTCCTTTAGCACATTTACTGCTAATATTTCTCTTGGTGTTACTGCTAAATTGTCCTCCACGCAAAAAGAAAAAAAGGGCAGAAAAACCTCCAGCGTTTGCTGTAATGCTTTTTCTGCCATATAATTTTCCAGCACATCAAGTAGTGACAACGCATCTTTTTCTTTTCTTGCATTTACCGCTGCTAAAATCATTATGCAAGCGCCAAAAAGAATTCCATATATAATCCATTTCTTTTTTACAAATTTTACCCAATTTTTCATCCAAACAGCCCCCTCGAGTAAATATATGCATCATGTCTTTGTTTCTATGCCAATTCTAGTGCAATGTTAATTGCCTCAGAAATGGTATAGCCCACCCTCTTTACTACTGCATCTATATCCTTACTAGTTACATACATATTGCTTAGCTCTGAGAAGGCTGCTGCGTGTTCACCAAAATAGCTATGGCGGTCAAAGCCACCCTCTTTGCTCATAGTTCTTTCTAAGGCATCACCCACGATAGTTCCCGCATCAACTACGGTAGGAACACCGATAGCGATAACAGGTGCTCCAATGGTCTCCTCCGTCAAGGCATTTCGGTGGTTGCCTACGCCAGAGCCTGGGTGTATGCCTGTGTTGGTTATTTGAATGGTTCGATTCAAACGCTTCGTGCTTCTAGAAGCCAAGGCATCAATTACAATAATCGCATTGGGTTTGGTCTGTTCAACAACACCTTTAATAATCTCTGCCGTTTCCATTCCTGTTTTTGCAGTAACACCAGGTTCAATACTACTTACCATATGAATGCGTGGCTTGCTATAGGCCGCCTTTCCATACTCTCTTACCACATGACGGGTAATAAATAAATTATCAACCACATTGGGACCTAGTGCATCGGCGGTTACATCTCTATTTCCTAACCCTACCACAAGTAATGATTGTTCTTTTTCTATTTCCGGAATAATTCCTCGTAGCTGCTTGGCTAGGCTTTCTGATATTTCCCGATGATAATCCTCATCCGGCTCAAGCATAGCCGGAGCCTCAATGGTAATATAAACCCCAATTGGCTTCCCCATTGCCTTTGCCGCATTTTTGGTGTCAATTGTCACCTTGGTAATTCGAATATCCGTCTCTTCATCATAATCTTCATCGACCTTCACTCCACGCAAACTACCGTCTGCATCCTTAATGCTCTCTCTTGCTTCTAACGCTAAGTCTGTTCTTACCTGAAAACCGCTCATTGACTTTACCCCTTCTATTGATGTATCTTTAAACTATATTTTTAACCAAAATAGAGAAATTATGTATTGACATATAAGAAAACTTATCTTACAATGATATGCGTATGTTTACATTAGTCGTCCGTGTCTGGCTTTAATGAAACATTTTCTTAAAAACGTTGATTATAGAAAATGGGAGGTGTAGATCTTGGCAAACATCAAATCTGCAAAAAAGAGAATCTTAGTAACACAAACAAAGACCGATAGAAATAAAGCTATCAAATCTGCTACAAAAACTTCAATCAAAAAAGTTATTGCTGCAATTGAGTCTGGCGATAAGGCTGCTGCTTCAGCTGCTTTAGTTGCTGCTACAAGTGAAATTGATAGTGCTGCTAAAAAGGGAATTTACCACAAAAACAATGCTGCTAGAAAAGTTTCCCGTTTAGCAAAAGCTGTTAATCAGATGGCTTAATATTTATTAAACAATAAATTAAAACAAAGAAAAACACTCAAACCGTCATTTGAGTGTTTTTTTATTTTAACAAATCTTTTATTACCTCACTAGCAATAATAAGCCCCGCAGTGGCTGGTACAAAGGCCGTACTTCCTGGGGTTCCTCTTCTAGTTGTAGCCTCCTGCGTTCCAATCGCAAGGGGTGAAATCGGGTCTTCCTTGGAATATACCACCTTAAGCTTCTTTACCCCTCGATGCTTTAGCTCCCTCCTCATAACCTTGGCCAAAGGACATACACTGGTCTTATAAATATCAGTCACTTCTAGCATGGTTGGATTTAGCTTGTTGCCAGTTCCCATGCTACTTATGTGCATAATGTTCATCTGCTCTAAGCGCAAAGCCAAATCAATTTTAGCCGTTACCGTATCAATGGCATCCACCACATAATCATATTCTGCAAAGGAAAACTCATCTGCCTTCTCTGGCAGATAAAAGGTTGTATATCCACGCACACAGCAATCCTTGTTAATGCTTGCGATGCGCTCTTTCATGACATCCACCTTGTACTTACCAAGGGTGTCATAGGTAGCAATAATCTGTCTATTAATATTGGACTCACAAACCGTATCATTATCAATTAAGTCTAGTGCCCCTACGCCACTTCTAGCTAAGGCCTCTGCGACATAGCCACCTACACCACCAATGCCAAAAATAGCCACTCTCTTGTTATTTAAGCTATCAATGCCCTCTTCTCCAAGTAGCATTGCGGTTCTTAAAAATTGCTCTTTCACCTGTTTCCACCTTAACTATATTTATTTCTTGTTCCATTTGTTAAAAAAGGGTATTACATCCTTGGCTGGTAATGGCTTGGAGAAATAATATCCCTGCACGTAATCCACACCAAGCTCCCTCATGGTCTCAAAGTGCTGTTTGGTCTCTACACCCTCTGCGACAATCTTCATCCCCAGTTCTCTAATCATAGAAATGGCATGACGTGTTGCAATGGCCGCCTTGTCATTTGAAAAATACGCCCAAACCATGCTTCTATCTAGCTTAATAATATGTATTGGTAAATTTACAATGTAGCTAAGATTAGAGTAGCCAGTTCCATAGTCATCAATGGCAAAGGTTGTCCCATGCTGACCTAATATTTCCATGTTACGAAGTAGCATCTTTTCTGAATGAATCGCTGCTGTTTCTGTAATTTCCAAGCTAATACGATTGGGTGCCACACCATATTTATTCATAATCTGCAATAACTGCTTTGCTAATTTTTCTTGCATACACTGCACTACCGATAGATTGATTTCGATATACTCAATGCCAACTTCCTCAGTCTTTTCTTCTAGCATAAAGATACAGGTTTTTTCAAAAACTCGTAGGCCAAGCTCCAAAATCAGTCCCGTTTGTTCTGCTATGGGAATAAACACATCTGGCATAACAAACTGCCTTTTCTCATCTACAATGCGAACTAGTGCTTCTAGGGTATTGAAGGAATCATCCTTTACGGAATAGATTGGCTGATAATAAACCTCGACCCTATCATTATCCAGCGCCCAGCGCAGGGATTTTTCCGCCTCGGTTACCTTATCCTTTTGCTGTATTTCCGCTTCATCAATACGGATAACTTCGCCATTTCCTCTTTTCTTTGCCTCTTGTAAAAAATAGTGTATCATTTCCACCATTTCATC
>JAVBUZ010000198.1:0-6979 GCA_031554725.1 Lachnospiraceae bacterium
TCTGCAGAATCCTTATCAATACCAAGCTTGATATACTTGTCCATATATCTCTTGTATGATTTTTCTGCATATGGTTCTAATATTAAATCAACACTAGGTACTGTAAATCCACCATACTGTTGGCTTGCTGCACTAAGTACAATATCACCAATAACGTCAAATGCAACATCTAGTGTCTTTGGCTCGTTATACCAAATGTTACCCATCTCAAAACCACCAGTTAAAACATTTTCCACGTCAAAAAGACAACAATTCATGGTATCACGACGTGCTGACATATCATGCACATAAATATATCCATCGCGACATGCTTGAATTTCTTCTGTTGTCATAAAGAATTTCTGATATAGCTCTTTATTTAATTGGTTGAAAATAAGACTGCGCTTTGTTGAAACAAGTGCAGAATCCGTATTTGCATTTTCTTTATCACCAATATACATAATGGATTGACTTTTTTTGTATACGTCATCCAACATACGTACAAAATCTTGTTTATAATTACGGTAATCCCGATAGCTCTTAGCAACAACTGGCTTTACTTGTTCCAATGCACTCTCTACCATATTATGCATAATAGGAATTGGAATCTCATCAATATCCAGTTCATCAACCTTTTCTACTACATATTGGCATATATGACGTTTTTCCTCTTCTGTAAACTTCGTAAGCGCACGATAAGCACTCTTTCCAACTGCATTTACAACCTTTTGCACATTGAAAATTTCCATACTTCCGTCTTTTTTAATAACCTTTACACGTCTTTTTGTCTGATATTCCTCGCCATAATCAACCATCCCAGTTGTTTTTTGTTCTACGGTATTACTCATTTATACTTCCTCCCAGCTTCCCACACTAGCACTAGATATAGTGTCAGTTCTTATATCGGCTTTCAACATGTGGTAGTTAACACCTAGTATAGAAAAAACTCAGGTAAAAGTCAACGAATTAACCCATGTGATAATTCACAAAAAAACCCATGTAAATTTGTACCAAATTTTACTTGACTTGAAAACCCTTTATTTTACTGATTTTCTGAAATTTCATTTAGCCAAGCCTTGTATTCTTTTTTAATATTTTCTGGTGAATAAATGCTAGCTTCTTTGCCCAAACCAGCAAGCCAACCAAAAAATGGAGAGCTTACTGCAACCTTTATTCTAAGCATAAAGGTATCCTCATCCTTCTTTCTTACTTCAGCATCTTTTCCAAATCTGTCCATTGCAACCCCAATAAGTCTATTTGGCAATTGCAATGTAACAGTCTCTTTTTTTCCTCCAAACATGCCAAAGGTCTGATTGGTATACTGTACAATATCTATATCCTCAAATTCCTTCATTCCTATTCGGCTGAGCTTTGTAAGCTCTACTGTACCCATCTTATCTACACGATAATGCTTCAATAGTTTAGAGTCCTCATCATAAGCAATCAAATAGTAATTTTCATCCTGCCAAACTAACGCCCAGGGACTTACTGTATAGGACTGCTCTTTCTTAGGCTTTAATTCTTTTCTCAAGGTCCATTCTAAGTAGGTAAAGGTTATCTGCACATTTTCATATATTGCCTTATGTATGGCATCCACACTATAGTAGATACTTTCATTTTCTGTCTTTACTCGCCCAATAACATATACTTGTCGTTGTAGCTGCTTTGCTTCATGCTTACTCGTCAAACGTTCTAATTTTTTAATTAGCTCTCGAGATTTTTTTTGTGTAATAAACTTAGATGATTGTACCGCGTCAACAAGTAATTTTAGTTCTGCCAATTCAAACTCTCTACTTGCCAAATAGTAACCACCATTTGATTTTGAGCGCACTGGTATAATATCATAGCCATAGGCTATAAGCTGGTTTATATCATCATAAATACTTTTTCGCTCTGCATTTATTCCCTCTGCTGCTAATCTATCAATAATGTCCTGGGTGCTAAGTAAATTGCTTTCGTCTGTGCTTTCAGATAGCATCTGAATAATATATAATAGCTTTAGTTTCTGATTTGATGATTTTGCCATATTCCTTTAGCCTCTCTACTTTAGTTAAGTATTGTAAATATATCTCGTAGTCTCTTTATTTCAAACGTCACATCTACATCTAAATCTTTTTCTTGTCCAGTTGGGTTATACCAGCAAGTAGCAATTCCTGCATTGTTACCCCCTTTTATATCACTGCTTAAAGCATCTCCAATAATAAGTGCCTGTTCTTTATCAAAGTCCTCTTCATCCTGAGCAATTCTCTCAAAGCATTTTTCAAAAAATTCTATCTGTGGTTTCGGCACTCCCAATTCCTCTGAAATAAATATCTGATCCATCACCTTATCAAAACCCGATAGCTTGAGTTTTGATTGCTGTGTACTTTTTACACCATTTGTCACTACATATTGCTTATAATTTCCTTGAAGTTCTTTACATACTTCTAGGGAATCTTCTATGTATTTATATACCTCCCCTAGATAAAGCTGATAATGGTTCATAAAGGTCTCTACATCTGGGCAAATAATCTTATATTCTTCAAAAAGGTCAGTAAACCGACCTACTAAAAGTTCTTTTTTGGTAACCTCATTAAGCTCTAGTCGCTTCCACCACCCATCATTAATCTGTGCGTATCTACAAATCATTTCTTCTGTTACTTCTACGCCTATTTCTTCCAAGCATTTTGTAATTCCTATTCTTTGAGAGTAAGGAAAATCTAATAAGGTTCCATCTACATCCCATAATAAATATTTATATTTCACCAGCATTTCTCCTCTACTTACCTTTTATATTTTTCAATGGAAAAAAGGTGCCCACTTATCGTGAACACCTTATATGTTGCTATGAATTTTTCTTATCTTTTCTTTTTCGCATAGTAATTCCTATAAAAATACCTGCGCCTGCAACAACGGCAATAATTGCCAATAACACAAGATAACTTAAAAATGTATTGAAAAATGAAATCATATTACATCATGCTCCTTTCATATACAAATCAATTATAACAATGAATCCCCATTATCGTCAAGCAAGTTATCGCCATCTGCCGCTGCTGTTGCTAATTCATCACAGCGTTCATTTTCCGGATGTCCATCATGTCCTTTTACCCATTCAAAAGTAACTGTGTGGGGCTTTACTGCTGCAAGTAATCGTTGCCATAACTCTATGTTTTTGACTGGTTTTTTCGTGCTAGTCTTCCAATTGTTTTTCTGCCAATTCTCAAGCCAGTGTTGATTAAAAGCATCCGTTACATACTTTGAATCCGAAACAAGCTTTACATTACATGGCTTCGTCAAGGCTTCAAGTCCTATAATAGCTCCCATAAGCTCCATTCGATTGTTTGTGGTCTTTTTGTAGCCTGCCGAAAATTCTCTGACATGCATGGTGCCATTGGGATCTACATATTGCAGAACAACCCCATATCCACCTGGTCCGTCTGGATTTCCTCTTGCTGCACCATCCGTATATATTGTTACATTCATGCTCTCCAAACTCCTGTCTTTAAAAAGCTTTCCGCCTGTTCATTTGCTTTCTCTATTATGCTATCATCATATCCCATAACACTCAAGAGCTTAATTGCATTTCGTGTTGTTGCTTTACCATCTAGAAGCTTATAATTAAAGCAAACATCTCCATTTTCCACTGTCTCTTTAAAGTGATAGTTATCATAGTCCTTTGCAAGTAAATCTGAAAGTTCAAGGTCATGGGTTGCTGCAAAGCATTGAACATTTTTACCGATTAGACTATTCAGTATTTGGGTAGAGGCCGCGATTCGTTCAATGGTATTGGTACCTCGAAGTACCTCATCTACAAAACAAAGTATCTTATATTTTGACTCTGCCACGGCATCCACAATTCTTTTTAGGGATTTAATTTCTACAACAAAATAACTCTCTTTATTTTGCAAATTATCTCTAAGAGCCATTGAAGAACAGATCTTATAAAAAGAACCTTCGTATGCATCCGCAGGACAAGTATAAATGGTCTGTGCCATAATCGCCGTTACTGCAATGGTCTTCAAAAAAGTGGACTTTCCAGAAGCGTTTGACCCTGTCAGCAATACCCCCTTTGATGCCGAAATACTATTTTTAACTGGCTCTGTAATTAATGGATGATATACATTCACTGCACATAATATTTCCTTTTCACTTAATACAGGCTTGCACCACTGGTTCTCCACTGACTTTCTATAAGCTCCTATGGCAATCGTTGTTTCTAGGTAACCAACTACCTGTACTAATTCATCAATATCTGATACATGCTTTCTTACCTGCATGAGCATATTATTAAATTTTATTAAATCTAAGTGTAGTACCATCCTCAAGTAATCAAGTATTATATCTATTGGATTTCCTGACCCCGACATACGTCCTGAAGACATTAGCCAAAAAGAGCCTCGTCTAAATTGAATTAATCCTTTTTTGTGTGTTCTAATTTTTTCCTGTTCTGTTGAACATGCATCTATTTTTAATCGTTCGATTGCATCAGCCGCCTTAAGAAGGCGCATTATATATGCAAAGCTAGTGATATAAGGGTCTACTTCATTTTTTTCTTTAAAGTAAGAAATCATATTTACAATCATAATTCCAACCACTAAAACCAATCCTATTGGTGCTTCAAAAAAGCAAGTTGCTATAGCTGGAACCAATAAAATATTAAGGATATAATGTTTCAAATTACTCTTTTCCCCTAAAACATCTAGATAATCTAAGTAATCATATAGGGAAAACTTTCCTGTCTTTCCTAACTGCGCAAGTATTACTTGCAACTTGATTCGTTCATCACTATGAGTCCCAAAATATTCCACCAGCTCATCAAAGTGCTTTAACTCTTCTATACTTTGCTTTGGGTTTCTAAGGGTATTATATAGAACCTCTTCTCCTGCCGAGGAATAGGTATCATTTAAGCGTTTGAAAATATCATCATAGCTTAAGTCATTCCATGTAATATCATCAATGCTATATGGTGTTATATGTCTGTTGTAAAAATGAGAAATCGAATGATACTGTTGCTCATTATATTCTTTTGCTGGTGGCTTTCCATATTCTTCATGCAACTTGCGGATGAAGTTTCTTTTCATCATTCGGTCATCCCAAATCCCTTTTCCCAGCATTAATACAATCACTATTATTACAAAAACACCAAAGGCTATATAGGCTTCCATGTTGTCCTCTCTCTTCCTAGCAATTTTCAAAAAATCCTATAAGGGGCAAATTACTTTGCCCCCTATAGGTTTGTAGCTAAAAATATATTTATATATTTTATAAGAAAATGTATTTTAAAATAAATAGAACAGTTAATACATACATAAGTATGCTATTTTTTCCTTTTGCTTTGCCTGTACATAGGTGAAGAATTGTCCATGACATAATTCCTATAGCAATACCTTCAGAAATGCTGTATGCAAGTGGCATCGCTACGATACAAAGGAATGCTGGAATTGCTTCTAGCATATTTTCCCAATCAATCTTTGCAACTGCAGAAATCATATAGAAGCCTACAATGATAAGAGCTGGTGCTGTGGCAAATGAAGGAATAGCTAAAAATAGTGGTGAGAACACAATAGAAAGAAGGAATAGTATAGCTGTTGTTACAGCAGTAAGACCTGTTCTACCACCCTCTGTTACACCTGCAGCACTTTCTACATAAGTTGTTGTTGTAGAAGTTCCTAAAACAGCACCTGCACTCGTTGCAATAGCATCTGCTAAAAGAACGCCTTTAATCTTAGGTAACTTACCATCTTTGTCTAGCATATTTGCTTTTGAAGATACACCAACAACGGTTCCTAAGGTATCAAAAATATCAACAAATAAGAAAGCGAAAATAATTACAATATACTCTGCCCAATTTTTTAACTCGGAGAAATCTGCGGTAAATACCTTACCAAAGGTTTGTCCAAGAGATGTAAAGTCAAAGGATACAATTGCACGTGGAATTACAGAGTACATACCAAGGTCACCATTTGGTACATAGATTTTTAATAGTTCACAAACAATACCAAGTACCCATGTTGCTAAAATACCAAATAAAATGCCACCTTTTACTTTTTTAATTAATAAGATAGCAGTGATAATTACGCCAATCAGTGCTAATAGTGCTCCCATACCTACAGAACTGAAATCTGTTTTGAAATTCTGATATGTAACTAGGGTTGCTTCACTATTTACGATAATTTTTGCATTTTGTAAACCGATGAATGCAATAAACAGACCAATACCTGCACTAACTGCAGATTTTAAGGTCATAGGAATGGCATTAAAGATTGCTTCACGAACATTGGTTACAGATAGAATAATGAAAATAATACCTTCTGCGAATACTGCAAGCAATGCCATCTGCCAGGAATAACCGTAGCCTAAAACAACGGTATATGCAAAGTATGCATTAAGACCCATACCTGGTGCTAAAGCAAATGGATAGTTTGCCAGTGCTGCCATTAACAAGGTTCCAATAAAGGATGCTAAGGCGGTTGCAAGTAATACTGCGTTTTTATCCATTCCTGTTGCAGAAAGGATATCAGGATTTACTGCCAGAATATAAGCCATGGTCATAAATGTGGTTATACCCGCCATTACTTCTGTCTTAACATCTGTCTTGTGTTCCTTGAGTTTAAATAATTTCTCTAACATTTTTTTCTTTTCCTCCTGTATGAATTGTTGTAGAGAATATCATAGTGGTGGTTCTCCCCCCACCTTTATTGTGAAAGCAAACGCTTTACAATCTCGTCTGTGGTGCGATATATATTTTCAACATCCTCACCAATATGAAATTGGCCTCTTTCATAGAGCTTCTTACCGTGAATCATAGTCATAACCACATTTTGTTTTGTTCCACTATAAACCACATTCTTTGCAATGTTATTTAGGGGGCGCATATTCGGCTGATGTAAGTCTATCATGATAATATCTGCAAGCTTACCTTGAGCTAATACATCGCATTGCTTTAATCCCATTGCTTTTGCACCATTGACCGTTGCCATTTTAAGAACTTCCATAGCATCCATGCACGCCGCATCCT
>JAVBUZ010000055.1:0-8630 GCA_031554725.1 Lachnospiraceae bacterium
TATTGGTCAGATATGACCGAATGTATGAAGGCATTTATTGACAGATTACGAAGGTGTGAAGCAACAAAGAATCATTTTCTGGATGGGAAAAGATGCATTTTAGTAGCCTGTGCCGGAGGTACAGGAAGAGGTACATTAGAGTGTCTACATCAAATGGAACTGGCCTTGACTCATATGGGAATGAGAGCTTATGACAGAATACCAGTTGTCAGATACAATGCGGAATATGTGTTACCTTCATTAGAAAAAGCAGGCGAGGTATATTGCGATAAGCTAGAAAACGGTTTTAATATGTACTATTAGAGAAAGGGAGAGAATATGGCACAAAATGTAATGATTACCGGAGCAGGAAGAAGCTATGCTCTTGGATATAATATGGTACTTCGTTATCTAGAGAATGGAGACAAAGTAATAGCTACGGTTAGGAAAAGCTGTCCGGACTTAGAAGACTTAAAGAAAAAGTATGCAGATAATTTGGAAATTCTTACAATGGATATAGGTAATACCGAATCGGTTGAACTGGCACAAAAGGAACTTTCAATGAAGTTAGATCATTTAGATTTAATCATTAATAATGCAGTAACGGTTTCGCCAGATTTTGATAAGGAGTTTTTTGAAGCGAATCTTGACTATATAGCGAATGCAATAAATGTCACATCTGTAGGGGCTTTGAGAGTAATTAAAGCATTTTATCCAATGCTTAAAAAAAGTGAAGATACTGCTTTGATTATAAATATATCTTCTGAAGCAGGCAGTATTTCAAAGTGTTATCGAACAAATATGATAGATTATGGAATGGCTAAGGCGGCTCTTAATATGGCAACCATGAATCTTGTTAATACCTTTAAGGATGATGAGCAGATTAATATTTTTTGCGTACACCCAGGATGGATTAGAACAGATGGAAAAGAAGATAATCCGGCACCACTTTCGTCATATGAAGCTGCAGAAATCTTGAGAAAGCTGTTTGAAGAAAAAAGAAATGATTTAACTGGCCCAAGATTTATTACCAATGATGGCGAAGAATATCCATTTTAGTTTTAGATGCAGCAACCGAATGGGATGCAAAGATTATTTTTCTTACCTTTAAGGATATTAAGTTTGATTTATGGAAAACTAGAGATATGAATTAATATTTCCAAAGCGTGAGAAGTGTTTTATAAGAACACAAAATATTGTAGTTTACTTTTGTGTGATTAAGGTGTATGATTCACACAAAGGTAAACAAAGGAGATGAGCTCGATGACAAAAATTCAACAACTTGAAGCGATGACGGTGAAAAATAACGGTTATCTTTTTACTGCTGAGGTTATTGAAGCTGGTATTTCGAAAACCTATTTATCCAAATATTTGAAGGAAAACCACTTTGAAAAAGCTGCGCATGGTATCTATATTTCGGCTGATACATGGTTAGATGAATTATATGTTATTCAAATGTGTAATCCAGTTGTGATTTTTGACAGAGAAACAGCACTGTATTTGCATGGCTTGACAGACAGGGAGTATTCAAAGATTCATGTGAGTGTTCCTAAAAATCATAATACCTTTCGTTTGAAAGAAAAGGGATTAATTATTCATAGCTATGCCGAAGAATTATATCAAATGGGGATTGTTGGAGTCGAGTCTAATTATGGAAATCTATTAAGAAGTTATGATAAAGAGAGATGCATTTGTGATATAGTTGCGGAACGCAGTGATGTTGAGGTTCAGACCTTTCAAACGGCAATAAAAGAATATATGAGTAGTTCAGAGAAGAAGATGGATGTTTTACTTATGTATGCCGAGAAACTAGGATTAAGAGATGAAATGATGAAATACGTGGAGGTAATGCTATAATCAGGACATCAAAACAATTGAAAGATAAAGTCAGAAATATATCAAAAAGCGATAATAAAATCGCGCAGGCAATGATAAGAACCTTTATTAAGGAAACATTATTAGCTGAAAAATTTCAAACGGTTCTTAGTAGAGATATTGCGAACACGAGAATGAGAGATTTTTATGATATTTATTTTCTGAGTAAAGAGAAACAGGAAGAAATACAGGAGGGGACTTTGTTGCGTAAAGCATTTTTGGCAACCTGTAAGAAACGTGCAACTATTTTTACAAAAGAAGTAGCAATACAGATATGTGAGAGAATATTGCATGATAAAGCAATGGAAGAAAGATGGGAGGCCTTTGGGCTAGATAATTATTTTGTAGGAGAAATTGAATGGACCGCTATTATGAAACAAGTTAGTGAAGTAATGGCAAATATAGTATTTCCAGATATTATGTCTGTAGTAGATGTAAAATCAGACCCTTTAGTGATAACGGAGAAAAAAAGATGGAAATAATAGAGTTTAGTAGTCTAGAAGATAAAGAATATTGGTTAAGCCAAATAAAAAAGAGTGATTGGGGAGCTGGACAATATTTACATAAACTGCTTAGTAAGAACGAGCTAACAGCACTGTGCGGAAATGCAACCAAAGTATTTTTGCTAACAGACAAGCAACAACTTGTATCATTTTGTACTTTGGCAGAAGAAGATGATGTTAGAGATACAGGACTTTCACCATGGATAGGGTTTGTATATACGTTTCCTGAATATAGAGGACATCGATACATGGGACTGCTACTAGATTATGCTTATGCAACTGCTCGGGATAATGGTGCAAGACATATCTATATATCGACTGATAAAAATGGACTATATGAAAAATATGGGTATTCATTGTATCAAATGATGAAGGATATGAATGGAGAAGATTCGAGGGTATATAGAATTGACGTTAAGTAAAGAGTAAGCTCGTATAAAAGATGGAAGGGGAAAGGGAAAGGGAATAATGAAAAAAATACTTGAGATTGATGTAAAAATCACGGATTTTTATTCGGTAAAAGGAAAAACGGGTGAAGTTAATATGATTTTGTTTTCAGGCAGTGCAAGGGGCGAGTTTTTTAACGGAAAGGTTCTTGGCACTGGTACTGATACACAAAAGATCACTACCGAGGGGAAATTTACTCTTTCGGCAAGATATATGCTTGAAGGGACAGATTTCACAGGCACATCTTGTAAACTATTTATTGAGAATAATGGCTCAGAGGAAGAAGGCTTTAAGCCGCGAGTTATTACTGACAGTGCCGCACTTGCCCATTGGGAAATGGCTGAACTAAAAGCAGAAATAGAACCAGCCGAGGGCGGTGTTACTGTAACGATTTTAGCTTAAGCTGCCGATATACCAAATAGGAACCAGTTTTATGAGCACCAGGGAGGGTGAGAATATGGGACTTAGTATTGGTAAGAATGTGAGTATAACAAAAATAACACTAAAAAAGGCTGATGGAGCGGCGTGTGGGACTGTAACAAAAACCAAACCAAGTAAGGTTAAGAAAAAGAAATTACGATATAATTTAAAAGAAATTTCCTCGCAGCTTATGCAGGCCAGGACAGCAGGAAGCGCTAAACAGATAGCGGTGAAGGCGCGTACAAAAGCAGCCACCCTACGCAAAAAGCTGAAAACGGGGGAGTATGATGATAAAGAATTGGAAGCAGCAATCATTCACGCAGAACAGATGGAGCGGGTTGCCAGAAAACGCGTGAAGCATTTGCAGGAGGAAGAGAGTGTTAAGACAAGCGGTGGTGTATGTGCTGCAGAGCTAGAAGAAGAGGTGGATATAAACTGGGAGATAGCGGAAGGCTATGATAGTGCAGATCTTGAAATGGAAAAAATGACCCAAGAGATGTTGAGAGAAATGCAGGAGCTGATGCAGGAATTTCAGGAAACAATGCAGGATACCATGGAGCAACTAGAAGAGTCCGCAGTGGATGAGCTAGCAGAAGAGGTTCTGATAAGTGTTTCAAAGGAAATGGATCCAGCCGATTTAGAGCTGTTAAAGAAAAAGCATCGTGCGGATGAATTACGTGAAATAGCGGAAGCTGATATGAAGTATTTAAGGGCAATATTTGACAAGCTGGAGAAGGAAAAACGTGATGCGGCATGTGGAGTATCATTAGAGCTTGGGGGCAGTGAAATGCCAGTCATGACTGAGGCACCTGTGGTTATGGAAGGGGCGGTTATTGACGTTACAGTATAATTTAGTCTAGCTACGGATATTTTCTAAAGAAATTTAGAAGGTATCCGTTTTTTATTATATTTGAGGCGCTAATTTAGCAATAAATGATTAAAAAAAGGCTTCGAGCGAGAAGTTACCGAAGGCTTTTGTAAGTATAATTTAAAGAGTAGGAAAGGTGTATTGTTATATAACTGCAAAAAGGAAATTAGGAGGAGATTACATTGAAGAAAACAAAACTTTGGGGGCTTGCATTTTCTGTGACGGTTATGGTGCTTACTCTTACGGGATGCGCAGGTCAGAACGAAGAGGTACCTGAAATATCGCCAGATACGGTACCTAGTGAAGTGCAAGAAACAGCGGATAAAGAAGTAAAAAGTACAGCTGAGTCGGTAGAGACGATTATCAGCGAAAAAAAAGAGGATATTTCTTATGCCCAGTGGTGTAAGGAAATACTTGTTGAGTTGGCGCCTGAAAAAATATTTATAGCAAAGGATGACACCGAGAAATTAAGCTTTGAAAAGTACACGTATTATTCTTCCACAGCAGAAAGAGACACGAATGTAAATGTACTTCTTCCACCAGATTATTCCGATAGCAAAGAGTATCCAGTGCTTTATATTCTTCATGGGTATTTCGATAACGAAAATTGGATGACAAGGGAGGTTGTAGGAATAAGCACAATGCTTCAAAACCTTTATGCAAGCAATGAGGCAAAAGAGATGATTGTTGTTGTTCCATATATTTTCTGTAATAAGGATATACCTAGCTGCACCGGTATGAATCTTGAAAACTCACTTAGCTATGATAACTTTGTAAATGATTTATTGGCAGATTTAATGCCCTTTGTTGAAAGTAATTTTTCTGTTGCAACAGGAAGAGAAAATACTGCCATAACAGGATTTTCCATGGGTGGACGTGAGTCTCTTTTTATCGGGTTAACCCATCCTGAGTTATTTGGTTATATTGGTGCGGCTTGCCCAGCGCCTGGACTTACCCCAGGAACAGACTTAAGCCAGCACCCAGGACAAATAGAAGAAAGTCAGCTTTCTTATGGGGAAAATGTACCATACCTAACTCTAATTAGTGGGTCAAAAAAAGATGGTGTGGTTGGTGCAGCTCCAACACAGTATCACGAAATGCTTACAGAAAATGGTGCGGAGCATCTTTGGCATGAACTCTCCGCTACAGGTCATGATCACACCAGTGTAAAGCCACATTTGTATAATTATGTACGAATGATTTTTAAAGGAGAGGAATAATGAAAAAAGAAGTACATGTAAGAAGTAATGCAACGTATCCGTTTCACAATGCAGTAGATTTTTGCATTGGTACTGGAAGAATGGGATTAGCACTGCACGGAGAGTATCTTGAGCAGTTAAAAATGGTACAAGAGGAAATTGGTTTTAAGCATATTAGAGGCCATGGTTTATTTTGTGATGACATGGCAATTTATCAGGAATATGAAGAAAATGGCGAAACACGAGTGGAGTATAACTATACCTATCTGGACCGAGTGATGGATAGTTACTTGGAGCTTGGGCTGAAACCTTTTTTAGAATTAGGTTTTATGCCTACAAAGCTGGCAAGTGGTACGCAGACGGTTTTTTACTGGAAGGGTAACGTGACACCACCAAAATCTTATGAAGCATGGCAGGCTATGGTACAGGCTCTTTTGCGCCATCTTATGCAACGCTATGGTACTGACGATGTAGTAACCTGGCCCATTGAGGTGTGGAACGAACCCAATTTGGGCGGCTTCTGGCAAAATGCAGACATGGAGGAATACTTTAAGCTGTTTGCACGTACCTTTAGAGCAATCAAGGAAGTGGATTCTCGCTTTAGGGTAGGAGGACCAGCGGTATGTGGCGGAAGTGATAAGCCTTGGATCCAGGGCTTTATGGAGTTTTGCCGTAAGGAAAATATACCAGTTGATTTTGTTACAAGACATCACTATACTACCGAGCTTCCAGAACGTGATGGACATTATGGATATGCAAAATTAATGAAGCCAGAGGATGGATTTGAGAACTTACATAGCACACGCGAAATTGTAGACAGCTTTGTTGAGTACAAGGGGCTGGAAATTCATTTGACGGAATTTAATACCTCTTATATTCCAAACTGTCCATTACATGATACAAACCAGAATGCAGCGTATCTGGCACACCAATTATCACGATTGGGTGAGGACAATGAGTCGTATTCTTATTGGACCTTTGGAGACGTGTTTGAAGAGCAGGGAGTACCATTTACACCATTCCACGGAGGCTTTGGACTTGTGGCAAATGGCTGTATTCCTAAGCCTACTTTCTGGACATTTTCCTTCTTTAAGAAACTAAAAGAGCTTCCAGGACAGTGTGTCTATAGAGATGACGAAACTGTGGTTATGAAGCTTGATAATGGCACATACCGCATAGTGGCATGGAACAAGTCGTTAAATAGAACTGGAAAAAAATTAGAAATAAGCTACTTGTTAGAAATGCTAAAAGGTGACTACTGTGTGCTACAAAGGTCGGTGGATGAAGCTACCTGTAATCCACTAAAGGTATGGCATGACATGGGAGAACCAGCAAACCTATCAAAGGAGCAGTGTGACATACTTCAGAGTGCGGCAAAGCCTTTTATAACGTCAAAGCATGTATCCGTAGGTGAAGATGAAAAGCTTAACTTTGATATTTGCTTGGAAGAGCATGGAGTAGTATACTTGGAAGTAAGTCCTGCGAAAATCACAGCAGACAGGGGTTATTCTTACGATAGAGTAATGGACTACTAAAAAAAGGAGTGTGCCAATAATCATGAGATTTGTATATCCTAAGGGAAAAAGAAAAGCATTAACATTTAGCTATGATGATGGACAAGTATATGATAGAAAGCTAGTTGAGATATTTAATCGTTATGGCATGAAGGGTACCTTTCATATTAATTCAGGTACTTTGAGTAGGGAAGAGGATAACGAAGTATTTATTACTGCTAAAGAGCTTGCAGAGTTATTTAAGGGCCATGAAGTTGCATGTCATGGCGTAGAGCACAGAAATTTGCCTACCATAACGAGACAGCAGGCAGCCTTGGAAATTGGAGAAGATAGGAAGGCTCTGGAAAAGCTTACAGGCAATATGATTAAAGGGATGTCCTATGCTTTTGGAAACTATAGTGGGGTGGTAAAAGAAATCTTAAAGGATCAAGGAATTAAATATTGCCGTACTGTTAATAGCACAGGTGGCTTCTTCCCACCAGTGGATTTTTTAGAATGGCATCCAACCTGCCATCACGATAATAGGCTACTAGAGTTTGGAGACCGATTCCTTGATGTAGCAGGGTTCTATGAGCTTCCGCTTATGTATGTCTGGGGACATAGCTTTGAGTTTGGACGCTCTGGAGACTGGAGTGTCATAGAAGCCTTTGCTGAAAAAATGTCAGGAAAAGAAGATATCTGGTATGCTACCAATATGGAAATATGTAATTACATAGAGGCAGTGCGTAGACAGGAGTTTTCAGCAGATGGAAACACCATGTACAATCCTACGGCAATAACCATATGGGTATCTACATCAGAAGGACTTATTAGCGTAGAACCAGGGGCATATGGCAAAGTATTGTAAATGTAAGTGCAACATGAGGAAGACAGCTCTGTGAATAATGCAGGGCTGTCTTTTTCTCGATTGCGATTAGGATAAATAATATTGTCTGTATTGGCTTGGTGTACATCCCCTAATTTCGTGGAATGAGCGATTAAAAGTGGATATACTGCGAAAACCAGATTGAAATGAGATTTCAGTCATAGCAAGGGAAGAATCGGATAGCAAAATTTCAGCTCGCCTTACGCGTTGCAAGGTCACATATTCGGCAAAATTATATTTAGTTACCTGTTTGAAAATACGCGAGAAATAACAATCGCTAAATCCAATGTACTCTGCGACGTCATTTAATGTTAGCGGTTGGTTACAATTTTCGGTTATATATCCGCATGCAAGACGAATCTTTTCGAGAGAACTGCTTGCTCGATTGGTAAGTGAGATATCATCCTTAAGAACGGTATGGTTGATGTGGGTACCAAATTCTATAAACATTTCGCATAAATAAATTAATATTTCGACTCCGCAAAAAGGATTTTCGGTCTTTTCGATTGCAAGCATATGGTTTAGATAAATTTGCATATTCTGAGCAAGATCAGGGGATTCGTCCTGACGGATTAAATGAAACGTACGGAAAAGATTTAAATAAGGGGAGAAATCGGGTAATGTGTGAAAAAGAGTAGCAGAAAACTGTACCCCGATTAATTGCTTATCTTTGTTTTCTAATATTTCATGAAGCTCACCAGGCCATATAAATAGTACATCCCCGGGATGGAGCTCGTAGGATGTCTGGTTAATTCGTATAATCGGTGGGTAATCAATTTTTGCGTTTTCGGGCAAGGCGGCAATCTCAATATACTTATGCCAGTGTAGATCAAATTTTGTTGGAAAGAAATCCGTGTCAATCGTATTGCAGTTGTAGCTAAATTGCAAATTTTCAAAGTTAGCTATATCAGTGGCTAATTGTTCCTTTTTCATAAAATCCTCGTGTCGTTACTCTGTTTA
>JAVBUZ010000148.1:0-9761 GCA_031554725.1 Lachnospiraceae bacterium
TAACCAATTTCCATAGATTGAGCTAAGTCTGTCCATAGCTGCATGTTCCTAAAGGTAATATTGTTTGAATTTCCAGAATAATTCTTTACAACCAAAGAGTCATCCCAGCTTCTAACAAAGCAGTTTTGCACCAAAAAGTCCTTACAAGATTGCAATGTGATACCATCTCCATTTGGTCTTGGGGATATAATCTTTATTCCATCAATTACTCCATTTTTACTTGCATAACCTTGGCATACCCATGCATTTGGATTTAGAACAATAATATCCTGTATGGTTACATTATCACAATAATCAAATTTTAGAGGAACAAAAGCTGCTGTACCCTTCCAGCCTGCCATCTTTGAGCCATCAATAATCCCTCTTCCCATAACCTTGACATTACTAGCCGCACTTGCATTTACAGTTCCATGAACCACTGCACCTCCAGCCAAATATAGCGTCTGGTTATTTTCTAACATAATTGTTTCAATGTCCCATTCTCCTGGTCCAATATAAATTACATTTTCATCTTCAAAATCTGGAATATCGGTTTCCAGCGCATTTGCAAAAATATGAATTGCACGCTGTGGAGAATCATTAATCATTACTGTATATGTATCTGGTTTTGAAACCATAAAAGTAATTTTACTTTCCTCTTGATTTACCTGGGCCTCAATCCCATAGCTTAGGGGACTTACCTTTACGCTCTCAATTTGCTTTTCTGGAATGGTTATTTCTATAATGGCATTTCCTTCAAAGTCAAAGTATGCGACAGGTGTTCTGGCAATCGGAGGCATATAACCATCTACCCATTTTCTTGTATGGTTTACATTGGTGTCATATACATAACAATCATATCCATTTACCTGAATAAGCGTATCCATACAGTGCATCAAAGTAAAATCTCGCAGTGCTTCTGAGGTTGATTTTAAATCCTCCGCGGTTGCATCCTTTAAGCTCTTTGGACCTTCATACAATACCAGCTTTGAATCTTGTAAAAGGTTGTTCATCCCATCTTTTGTAAGCCTTTTTACCACAACAATACTAGTAACAGCAATTGCTATCACCAAAAGACTACCTATTACGATTTGCCCTACCCCTTGTTTCTTTTTGTTTTGCTCTCCCATATTAATCCCCCTATTTACATATCTCATTCCAGTTTAGTCCGCCGCTTAAGCTTTCAATCAACCCCTTGGCTTGATAATCTGCACCTAGGGTTTCAAAGTGCGGGCCAACTCCAACCGCTACCATGCCCGCCGCCTTTGCTGCTACAATGCCAGCTGCGGAATCCTCAACAACCACGCAATTTTCTGGTTCTTCTCCAAGCTTCTTTGCCGCAATTAAAAATACCTCTGGATCTGGCTTTGATTTTGCAGTATCTAAGCCACAGCTTACCTCATCGATATAAGTGCTAAGACCTGTCTTTTTCAATATGTCTGGTGTATTTTTGCTGGCCGAACCGATTGCAAGCTTTATACCCATTTCTTTAAGCATTTTCAATGTTTCAAAAACACCCGCCAATACAGCCTTTTCATCTAACTCTTCAAGCATTTCCTTATAATAATTGTTTTTTCTATCTGCAAAATCTATTTTTTCTTCTTCACTATAGCCTTTGGTTCCTTTCGCAAGAACAACCTCTAGAGATTCCATGCGACTAACCCCTCTTTGTTTTTCGTTATCCTTCTTGCTAAATCCAACAATCCCTAAGTCCTTTGCTAATTTTTCCCATGCCATAAAGTGCATTTCATCGGTAGAAACCAAAACCCCATCTAAGTCAAAAATTACGCTTTTCATCTCTTATTCTCCTCCTTATGTCTAGTTGTATTTTTTTAAGTTTCATGCTACAATCTTACTGTGTTTAACGTTAAACTTACTTCATTTACCCGAAAGGATAAACCATATGGTAACCATTAAAGATATTGCACAAATAACAGGTGTAAGCTGCACTACCGTATCCAATGTCATCAACGGAAAGGATAAACGAGTATCCGCCGAAACAATAGAGCGTATCAATGATGCAATTAAGCAATTAGGCTATGTACCTAATATGTCTGCCCGCTCCTTAGTTTCCAGTTCATCAAAGGTAATCGGCTTCATTAACCACGTAGTAACTAGCCGTGATGCCAATTTCATGGAAGATCCTTTTCACTCCGTTTTTATTGGTGTCTTGGAACGTATTCTTCGCGAAAATGGCTATTATCTTATGCTAAGAACGGTTGCGACCTCAGATGAGCTATTGGCCTTTTTACAAAACTGGAATGTTGATGGTTTGTTCTTTACTGGTATTTTTGAAGATGATTTCTTTAAAGCCCTATCTTCTCTTACCATTCCTGTTATTTTAGTAGATAGCTATGTTTCTCACCCTCATATATGTAACATTGGTTTAGAGGATTTTAAAGGTAGTCATATGGCAACCTCATATCTTCTCGAACATGGTCACAAAAATATTGCTTTTCTTTCTCCACGTATTAATGGTGAGGGTGTTCTTCATCAGCGCTACGAAGGTTACCGCAAGGCCCTTTTAGACTATAATCTATCGGTAAACCCTAATTATGTATTTGAATCAGAAATGGATTTTGCTTCCTGTAATAAGCTCTGTGATGAGCTTATAAAGGTAAAGGGCATTACCGCAATTGTTGCTTCTGCAGATATTATGGCTGCTAACATTATGACCTGCCTACGTGAGCGAGGTGTTTCCATTCCTGAAGATATCTCGGTTGTTGGTTTCGATGATATTACACTAAGTCGTGTTGTGTATCCTCCTCTTACCACCATCCACCAGAATATGGATTTAAAAGGTTCCTTAGCAGTAGAAATGATGTTAGAAACATTGGAAAACAAAATCCCCAAGAAATCCAACATCATTCTACCAGTTAGTCTTATCGAGCGAGAGAGTGTTCGCACTCTGTAATCGAGTATTCATATTCTCCGTTTTCTATTTTTTGAATCTGTATGGCGTATAGAGCTTCTCTATACGCTATTTTAAATTCCATTCTTGTAAAGCTCTTTGGAAATTTAGGATTAAGCCTAATTTGCCCATCCTCAAAGGTTAGCCCTGCAAATCCGTGAATAGCTGTCATATAGGCACCACCTGCGGCAGCAGGGTGAGTTCCTCCAATATATACTAGTCCAGCCCACTGCTTCCCACCACCCTTTAAGTCGGCCATGGCCGACTTAATAAAAAATGGATAGGCCTTTTCTTGCATATCACATAAACAGGCGAGCCATGCATACATGCAAGCACTTAGGGAGGAGCCATGCTCTGTTCTTGGCTCATAGTACTGCCAGTTAGCCTTCATGATTTTTCTTGAAAAATCGTTTGAAAACAAGGTCAACCAGGTTACTACATCCGCCTGCTTAATGATCTGTGTGTGTGAGGCTACACCATAGGCACCGCCCCAGTATTCCTTTTCATGAAGAAGTCTCTTCTTCACATCCTCTACGGACACGTCTTCCAGTGTCTTATATCCGTCAAACTGTTCGATAATACCTACTTCGTCAGGTTCTGGCAGATATAGATGTTTCGCTGCATCTAAAAAATTTTCCTTTAAACAATCCACATCATAGCTTCCCTTTATTTGATTCACTACCTCCTGACCTAATTCTTGAAGGTCAGCTAATAGCTTATAGGCTGTTTCAAAAGTGAATTTAGCTATGCGATTGGTATAACCATTATTGTTTACTCTTTCATGGTATTCGTCTGGGCCAATTACATCATGAAGTTCATAAGTCTCGCTAGAAACCTTTTTGATTAAAAGTCCATAGTAAAACTTGGCACACTCTATAATTGTTTTCAAACCACCATCTACTAGTAAAGTTTTATCTCCACTTACATTTACATATTGCATAATTCCATAGGCAATCGCACCGGATATATGTATTTGCTTGTCTTTAAAAAAGGTTCGCATTGGTCGGCCTGTAAATACATCCGTCACATTATAGTCCGAGCAAGCATCAAAACCACCCTCTTGACTTTCCCATGCATAAAAAGCGCCATCATATCCATAGTCCTTTGCTTTCTGAATTGCTCCTTGCAAGGTATCAATACGATATTTTAGTAAGCTCTTTGCCACCTGTGGTTGAGTATACAAAAAGAAATCCAGCATAAACATTTCTGTATCCCAAAACACCGCGCCCTTATAAGTCTGACCAGATAAGCCTCGTGCTGCAATCGATAAGCCAGAGCTATGTCTCGGTGCAATGGAGAGTAAATGATAAAGAGAATAGTTTAAAGCCTCCATTGCTACATCATCACCCTCTATTGTTACCTTAGAGGTTTCCCACAGTTTCTTCCAGTAAGCTATGTGGGTGCTTCTTTCTTCTTTATAAGAGCCACTTTCGCTTTCTATCTTTACATCCTTACTTGTATATATCTTTATCTGTCTTGTATAGGAAAATGATTTATCTGGCACTAGGTTCGCTTTTATTTTACGAAGAATTCTCATCGGCTCCGGTAATATTTTTGCAATCTGAGCTGAAGTTTCTATGATATCTTCCACCCATACTGTCTCTTTTTGATTTTGTGTAGAAGCCTCAACTCTTACCTTATTACCTGTCTTATCCAATATAGAAAAAGCAATGTTGGTATAGTGAGGTCCATAAATGTCCCAAATATCACCATCAATACCCGCATATACTTCTAATTGGCAGGCATAATCCGCTGTAACACTATATTTTTGATGAAGAAAATGTGGCTTTTCCATATCCACAAAGCGTTCGGTTTCTAAGCAAATTTGTCCTTTCGTTGTCTGCCAAAGCGTTCTTCTTTTTAGTATTGCTTCTTCATAGTTTAAGATTAGCTCATGCTCTATGGGATCCTTCTCCATAATATGAAAAGCCTCGCCATCGATGGAAAATGTAGCATATAAGGCGTTAGGGGCATTTAATGGTTCACGCCAGCCGTCCCCTACCTGATCATATATCCCGGCTAGATTTATAGCAACTAGCTGCTCCTTGGTAAACTCCTCCAAGGTGCCTCTAATTCCCATATATCCGTTTCCGATAAGAAACTTATTTCCATTATCCTCTATTTTTTCTTTATGAAATCCTGTTTCAATAATTGTAAAGTCTAGCATTTTATTTCTCCAATGTTTCAAAATTTGGTATGGGGATTATGCTTGGTTTTCCATTTATTTTTACTTTCTCTTGGTAAACTAAAATATCTAGTTCTGTACCATCCTTTGTAAAGAAGGAAACTTCCTTAGGATTAACGGTAACTGCAATTACATCCCCACCATAGGTAATATGGAAGGAATAGCTATTCCATTTCTTCGGAATAGAAGGCGCGAAGCTTAGGATTTCTCCATCTGAACGCATACCGCCAAATCCGTAAACAATGTTCACCCAGGCTGCCGCGATTGAAGTTGTATGTAAGCCTTCATTGGTATTTCGATTGTAATTATCCAAATCCATTCTCGTTGCAAACTCAAAAAAGGCATAGGCTTCTTCATGCTTCTTTAGCTGTGCTGCTAGTACCGAATGTACGGATGGTGAAAGTGAGCTTTCATGAATACATCTAGGCTCATAATATTCATAGTTGTTTCTTATCTGCTCTTCACTATAAGAGGAGTTAAATAAGAACATCAGCATTAGCACATCTGGCTGTTTAATCATGTCATTTCTATAAATGCGATCATAGGTCCAATGATGATACAGGGGAAAATCTTCTACTGGAATATCATGGATATTTAGATGAGGAAGCTTGAAAAATCCTTCATGCTGTTCAAATAGCTTTGTTTCCTCATCATATGGAAGATACATCGCCTGTGCTACCGCTTTAAATTCTTCTACTTCTGCCTTAGTAATATGAGTTTCTTCTACTAGCTTGTCAAAAATAGCTTTATTATCTTTTTCTATTCTTTCAAGAACCTTTACTCCATATTCCAAAGTGAATTTTCCCATATAGTTGGTGTAATAGTTATGGTTTACCATCATTTGGAACTCATCAGGCCCCATAACTCCAAAATAGCCGAAGCTCTTTTTGTCTGCGGTATAATCGCCCCTAGTTACCAACATTCTAGATATTTCAACTAATATTTTTGCACCATAGCTATCTGTAAATGAGGTATCTCCTGTTTGCTTTTCATAAAACCAAATGCCATAAGCAACAGCTGTCGAAGCTTGCAATTGTAAGCTGGCATGCTGCCATAAATTACAGCATTCTCTACCACTAATAGTTGCAATGGGATAAAATGCACCTTTACAATCCAGTGCTTTTGCCCTTTCCATTGCTTCCTGTAAGGTCAGATAGCGGAACATTAGCAAATTCTTTGCTGCATTAATATCGTTAAATACATAAAATGGTAGGCAATAGGTTTCTGTGTCCCAAAAAGCATTTCCATTATAGGCTTCCCCAGTAAGACCTTTTGCACCGATGTTGGTTCCTGGTCTAGTTCCATGATAGGTTTGAAACATTTGGAAGATACAAAATCTGATACCCTGCTGATTGCTCTCGTCACCATCAATTACAATATCAGAGGTTTCCCAAACCCTTTTCCACCACTGGCGATTTTCTTCTAATAGCTCTTCATAGGAGCTAAGGGCAAGCTCTTCTTTTCTTGCTCTTTTTCTATCTTCAAAAGCTGTTTTTTCTACATCATCATTGCTAATACAAATTTCATTTCCGATGATTCTGCCGATACAAACTTCCTTGTCTGCTTCTAAGAATATTGGATAGGCCGCTCCTACCTTCTTCTCTTCGTGAACATAATATAAAGGTTCTATAGCATCACCAAATATTTTTGCTGCCGAGGATACTACTTGTTTTGTATTTTGGGTACTTGCCGTAATCTCTAAATATTTGAGATCACTTTCCTTATCTATACAATCCCATAGATTCTCGTTCATGCTCTTGTGATTAACTGAAAAATCTAAAAGCATGCTTACCTTTATTTCTCCACAAAAGTTTAGGGCCTTAAGCTTTATTTTCTGAGCTGCAATACTTGCTTTTTCCATACATAAAAAACGTTCAAAGGTAAGTTCTACTTCTTTCTCGCCTTTTGTTTTCCAAACAAAAGATCTTGTTAAAAGCCCTGTTGAAAAATCTAATTTTCGATAAAAGCCACGAAACTGTGATGTATTTAAATCTAAAGTTTCTTCGTCAAGCTTTATCTCACATGCCAGATAATCCACACTGTTTACCATATATTCTGTAACTGGAGATATACCCTTGTATCCTCCAGGGGGCTGAATATTTTCCTCAAAGACGCCGTTGAAATAGCTGCCTTTTAATGAGGCACCCGAATATCCTTCTTCAAAATATCCTCGAACCCCCATATATTCATTGCCCAATGAGAAAATGGATTCTGCTGTCTGTCCGTAAGCTGGATTAAAGCCTTCTTCAATAACCGCAAAAGCATCCTCTCTAAAATATTTATCTGCTATCTTTGCCATAACTGCCTCCGCCTATCCTTTAACTGCGCCTGCTGCGGCACCGTCTGTAATCTGTCTTTGGAAAATTGTAAATAAAATTGTCGGTGGAATAATAGAAAATAATACTGCTCGCAGTACGCTTACTGCATCAGTTGGTGTATCCTTAAAGGCAAATAATCTAACCATAACAGTTTCTTTTCCTGAACCATTTAAAACTAAATATGGTAGAAGGAAATCTGACCATGACGCTGTAACTGCAAAAATTGCAACTACCATAATAATCGGCTTTGACATTGGCAACATAATGTGTGTGAAAATTTTAAAAACGCCACATCCGTCTATCCTTGCCGCCTCTAGCAATTCTCTTGGAATACCTTCAAAAAACTGTTTGAACAACACCACGTAGAAAGCATTTGCGCCAAATGCTAGCCAGATGGGAATAAATGACTGGCTAAACCCTAGCATTTTAATATTGCGAAATACAGCTACAATACTTGTCGTTGCTGGTATCAACAAGCTCCACATAACAAGCCCATAAGCAATCTTATATCCCTTAGGACGAAGTACGCCCAAGCCATATGCTAAAAGCCCATTAAAGATAACCGCCGCAACTGTACAGCCTATTACACTGATTAGTGAGTTGATATAATATGTCTGGAACTTTAAGGCATTCCATGTCGTCTTTAATTTAGAAAAATCATATTCCTTCGGGAAAATTGATATATCATTACGAAACTCTTTTATATCTTTAAATCCTGACAATAGAACCCATAGTGCCGGAAAAACACAAACCATTACTATCATGAAGCATATAATCATAATCACAATACTTAATATTTTGACCGAAGGAGAATGAATATCATAACCTCTAATAGCACCGTCTTTTTTGTCATTATACTTTTTAAAAAACATCTGTATCCCTCCCTAGTCTTCTTTACTCGCTGTAAGCTTCATATATATACCACTTAGTGCCACGAGGACAATGCAAATCATTACTGATAACGCAGCCGCAGCCGGTACATTATAATCTCTAAACGCATAACGGTACACCAGCATCATGATTGATATACTTGCATTGTTTGGTCCACCATTGGTCATAACCATTGGTTCGTACATAATTTGGAATACTGATATAATTTGTAAAATCAGTAATGTTTTAGCTAATCCCATGACACTTGGCAAGGTTATATGCTTAATTCTTTGCCATATAGTTGCTCCATCAATGGTTGCTGCTTCATATAAGTCAGGACTAATACTACTAATATTTGCCATATAAATTAGCGCTGTAGCGCCAGCACTTTTCCATGTCATCGTTACGACAATTAGTGGAATTGTCCACTTGGGATCTGTCAACCATAACAATGGTTCAATTCCAATCTTTCCTAGCAAAATATTTAAAACGCCTGTTTTTCCAGGGGTAAAAAAGTAACTCCAAATCCATACTGTCGCAATACCCGGCATAATATTAGGAAAATAGACACCCGTTCGAAATAGGCCTTTAAAATGCACCGTTTCTGAAATTAAAATTCCCATAATAATTGGAACAAAAAAACCAATTATTAGTGACCAAAAAATATATGTAAACGTATTGGTTAATGCCGCTGAAAAATCAGGGTTTTTCAAAACCAACCTATAATTGTCAAGTCCAGCAAAATCAAGTACCGTATAGAGCTTTGCATAAAATAATGATAATCTTATATTTTCCAGAAGAGGTTCCCACACAAAAAACGCAAACAATATAAGTGTTGGTAGCATAACCAGCCAGCCCATCAAATCCTTTTTTTTGAATTTTCTTCCCTTTTGTCTCGTATTCATATATGCCCTCCTGCTAATATCCTTCTTTAAAATTACTGGGGTTTTTCAAATAAAAACCCCAGCCATTTTACATCTACTACAAATATTTACTTATCACAATAACTTTTAACAGCTTTGCATGACCCAGACTGTTTTACTGAGCGTCCAAGATTGATTGATAGTTTGCATTTGCCTGTTTCATTAATTTTGCAACATCTGCATTCTTGTCTACAATAACTGCCTGCAATACTTTTGTTAATTCTCCGTACATATTCTGAGTTAATCCAGGTTCCTCTGGACGTAGACCTGAACCTGCTGCTGCATCAAAGTATGACTGGAACATTTTCACATCAACATTACCAAATTCTTCAACGATTTTAGCTTCTTCGTCTGCTACATCACAGTTAACCCAACAAGGAAAACGAGGAATAACTGGAACACCGTTTGCCACTTTATTTTCTGCATCTGCTCTCATACCTTGAATCGCTGCTTCACTTGCAACTGGAGATTTACCCATAATTTCAAGATAATCAAGTGCTGCATTAATCTCGTCTGAAGTTGCATCTACTGAGAACATATATGGTACGCCACCTAATAAAGAATACTGTCCACCA
>JAVBUZ010000133.1:0-25055 GCA_031554725.1 Lachnospiraceae bacterium
GAGGAAACAGGAGATAACAAATATAGAGACATTGCAGAAAAGCATATTCACACTGCGGTAGCTAATGTAATAAGAGAAGATTATTCTACCTGGCATACCTTCTTCTTTAACATGGAAACAGGAGCACCAGATCATGGAGCAACCTGTCAAGGTTATCGTGATGGCTCTGCCTGGGCAAGAGGTCAGGCTTGGGGCGTATATGGTTTGGCCCTAGCCTATAAATATACAAAGCGAGAAGAATATATCGAGCTATTTAGAAGAGTAACGGATTATTATCTAAGTCATCTACCAGAGGATTTAGTTCCATTTTGGGATTTGGAATTTACTGACGGGGCAGACCAGCCTAGAGATTCCTCCTCCGCATCTATTGCTGTCTGTGGAATGCTAGAAATGATTAAATACCTAAAGGATACAAAGGAAATAGAATACTATCAAGAAACTGCTGAAAAAATTATGAAATCTGTATATGATAATTACGCAGTAAAGGATGCGAGTAAATCAAATGGTTTGGTACTCCATAGTACATATTCGAACCATTCACCTTACAATACATGTAACCACTGCGGCGTAGATGAATGCAATTCATGGGGAGATTATTTCTACATGGAAGCCTTAACCAGATTACACAAAGAATGGGAGCTATATTGGTAATGGAAAGTAAAAAAGAATTTCAAGAGGTAATGCTTAAATTATTAGAGCCATTAAAACCTCATTACAGTAAGGGAAAAGCAAGACTTCAGTTAGGCGACACGATGGCACATTATGACCAAGGAGCAACCTGGATGGAGGCTTTTTCAAGACCTCTATGGGCACTAGTCCCTTTATGGGCAGGTGGCGGTAAGGAAGATGAGTTTGCAGATATCTATCGCAGAGGCCTTAGCGCAGGAACAGATGAAAATGGCCCAGAATACTGGGGGGAATGCGGCGACTTTGACCAGCGTTTTGTAGAGATGGCAGCTATTTCCTATGGCATCCTATTTACACCAGAGGTGGTATATAATCCACTAACGGATGAAGAAAAAAAGAACCTAATTTCCTACTTAAATAAAATTAATGAGCATCCGCTTCCTATTTGTAACTGGATTTTGTTTGCGGTTTTAGTAAACATTGCACTGAAAAGTGTAGGTGCAGATTATAGCAAGAAGGTGCTTAACGATTATTTAACAGGACTTGAAACCTTTTATCTAGGCGATGGGTGGTATCAGGACGGCGATTCTGGTCAGAAGGATTATTATATCTCCTTTGCCATTCATTTCTATAGCCTTATTTATGCGAAGGTAATGGGAGAGGAAGATCCAGAAAGAGCCACTCTATATAAAGAAAGAGCCCTGGTGTTTGCAAAGCAGTTTATTTACTGGTTCGACGAGGATGGCGATGCGATTCCTTTCGGTCGCTCTCTAACCTACCGTTTTTCACAGGTTAGCTTCTTTAGCGCTTGTCTCATTGCTGGTATTGAACCGTTTCCAATAGCAGTGATGAAGGGCCTAATTGCAAGACATTTGGAAAGCTGGCTAAGGAAGCCTATATTTGATAGAGAGGGTATTTTAACCATCGGCTATGGCTATCCAAATCTCATTATGGCAGAAAGCTACAATGCACCAGGCTCTCCTTATTGGAGTATGAAGGTGTTTGGTTTTTTGATGCTTCCAGATGAGCATCCTTTCTGGAGTGTAAAGGCAGCTAGTTACCCAGAGCTTAAAAAGGCATGTCCAATGCCTTATGCAGATATGTTTTTATATCACTATGGAAAGCATACAACAGCATATGCACCAGGAGTATATAGTCCATTTGGACATGGACAGATTGTGGCAAAATATGGCAAGTTTGCTTATGACAGTAAGTTTGGTATTAATGTATCCAAGTCTTCTTATGAAATAAATGAAAATGCACCGGATAGCATGCTTGCATTTATAATAAACGGTTATGTGTACGTAAGACGCATTTGTTTGGAACATAAGATTTTAGAAAACGGAGTGTATTCTAAATGGAGTCCTTATCCTGGAATTACAGTAGAAACAACTATTATTCCCAATGAGAATGGACACGAAAGAACACATAAAATCACAAGCCAGGTAGAGTGTGAAGCCTTTGACTGTGGCTTTGCTATAAATATGTATGATGGTGGGAGAGGCGATAGCAATAGTGGCAAATTTGCTTCAGGCGAAGAAGGAAATACTTCTTTTGCAAGAAACATTGTTTCAAGCTGTAGGGTAAGCTCTATGACAAATGATGGCGAAGGCAGGGTGATTGTTGCTGGACCAAATACAAATATCCTATATCCCAAAACAGTGATTCCAGCCATAAGGTATCAGATTAAAGCAGGCAAACAGGAAATAAATACACGAATTGAGGCTATGTGGAAAACATGTTGAACAAAATACGTGTTCAACTTTTGATTAGAGTGCGCGTCGTAACGCGCAGGTGGGTGTGAATATGAAGCATAATCAGATTAGAGGTTTTCTAGAAAACTATAAAAAAGATATTACAAGAGAGGCATCGTTACTTAGAGGTAGGGCGATGCCTGTCCTTACTAAGGAGCTGTTTGATATCTTCGAAAAAACAGGAAATCGATTGATTTACGAGGGCGTATACTTTGAACGCAGAAGGTTCTTATCTGTATTTGGTGTAGTGGCTATTATGGAAAAAAGACCAGAAGACATTTCTATGCTTGAGGAAATAATAAAGGATATTTGCACAGAAAAGTATTGGATGCTACCAGCTCACACAGGTGGGGATATCTATGGTGATTTAACTAGATATATTGATCTTTTTGCGGCAGAAACAGCCCAGACATTATCAGCTATAAGTGCGTATCTAGAAGCAGAGCTTTCAAAAGATGTAAAGAATTTGATAAGACAAGAGGTGGAAAGAAGGGTACTATTACCTTTTATGTCAGCAAAACCACCCTATTCTAATTGGGAGTATTTAAAAAATAACTGGAACAGCGTCTGTAACGGGTGCGTCGGCAGTGCAGCAATGTACGTCTGGAGAAAAGATCCAGAGAAGTTAAATCCTCTTATCGAGAGAATTGAACATTCTATTCAGTATTATCTAGAAGGCTTTGAAGAGGATGGAGCTTGCACCGAGGGGCTTGACTATTTTACCTATGGCATGAATTACTACACGTGGTTTGCAAGACAATTGCTAGAATTTTCAAAAGAGAAAAAAGACTTGATGGCACAGCCAAAGCTAGAAAAGATAGCAGCATTTCAAGGTGCGTGCTATTTTAAGGGTGGGCTTAGCGTAAGCTTTTCCGATGGAAACATTCATAGTTCCTATAGAATGGGCTTAAGCTGCTTTTTAGAAAGAACCTATGAAGGAGCACTTTTGCCAGATATTAGTAAAGCGGCCATCTATGGAACAGACCATTGCCACCGTTTTGTACCATTATTTCAGGATGTATTTTGGACAGAAGAATATTTGAAGAAGAGTATAGAAGAGACTGGTATGCAGAATCGATATGCGACCATACTTCCTGATTCTCAGTGGTGCATGTATGAGAGCAAGAATGGATGTGGCATGGCAGCAAAAGGTGGTCACAATGGAGAGAGTCACAACCATAATGACCTAGGTAACTTTTTATATGTAGTACAGGACGAAATGCTTTTACCCGATTTAGGTTGTGGAGAATATACTAAGGGTTATTTTGGCGCCCAGAGGTATGAAACCCTTTGCTGTAGCTCGCAGGGGCATAACGTTCCCATTATTGATGGCGAGTTTCAAAAGGATGGGAACCATTTCTTTACGGATTCCTTTGAGGCAGATAAAAATGGAAGAGTTGAAATTGAGTTTACCTCTGCCTATGAAAATATAGGAAGCGGAAGGATTAAGCGAACTCTAGAATTTAATCAAGAAACAGGAAGTCTGTCTGTGGAAGATAATTTTCATGGCTTTGAGTCAGAGCAAACACTTGAGGAAAACCTCATATCCTTTACCGAGCCAATTGTTACGGATGCGGGTATAAGGATTCAGGGAAGGAAACAAGCATGTATGATTTCTGGTGATAGCTTTCATGAAGTGCAGATACTTCCAAGAGAGCATCAAAAACATGATGGAACATGTATAATGGTATATCTGCTTCGCTTTAGAGTTTTGCAGCAAGGTAATTTGGCAAAATGTAGATTTATGATTACCCCACAGTAAGAAAGGAGTGTCTATGGGAACGATAGCACTTAAAATTATAAATAGAAATGGTGATACAAAGGCCGTAAGAGCCCATGATGGCAGTGTGGCACTTGTATATGCAGCTTCTTATGAAGAGGGCGACCGCATTGCAGTAGAAATAGAAGAGGATGCCGCCTACCTTGTCATTTTGCTTGATGATGCAATAGGGGAAAATCTTGTATATATGAAAACAAGAGCTTTTTCCTTTGATGTTCCATTTGGTGAAAAGAAAATATGTTATTCTCCCAAAAGCTTTTATGGGGAAAAACATCTACTATCCGCTAGATATGCTACAAAGGAAGAGATAGCAATGTATAAAAATCTAGCCCTAAATAAATATGACCAGCATGGAGAAACTAATTGCTACCCTCATGCATCGGCCAATGTGGAAACAAGAGGAGAATCCGTTTTTGCAGCGAAAAATGCGATTAACGGAAATCACGAAAACCACTCTCATGGAGAGTGGCCCTATGAATCATGGGGTATCAATCAAAATCCAGATGCCGTTATGAAAATAGATTTTGGTCGCAAGGTTTCTATTGATAAAATGTGCGTCTATACTCGTGCAGACTTTCCACATGATGCATGGTGGAGCGAGGCAACCGTAAGCTTTTCCGATGGAAGCCAGCTTGTTTGGGAGCTGACAAAAACGGACGAAGCGCAGGAGCTTACCTTTGAAGAAAGAGAAGTGGAATGGGTAGAAATTGGCAAACTTATTAAGGCAGAGGATCCATCACCATTTCCGGCATTGTCCCAGTGGGAAGTGTATGGAAGTATTCAAGGTGCTGTGTAAGAAACAAAGTTCCTTCGGACAGCCGTTCTCACTTGATGAAAAACGTAATGGTACATAGGCTTATTGAGGTACATAAGCCAAGTACCAACGTTTTTCAACACTGTCCTTAAGGAATCCTTGTTTCTTCTACAGCAAGCTAGAAAACATTCCATAGAAGAATAAAACACGCTATACATATAATCCTTTTTAAGCGTTTTGTTTGAAGGGATTTTTTGTTGACTTGTTTTTTAAAATGCCATACAGCATCTGAACATATTTAAGAAAGTGTTGCACTTTTGGTGCACTCTATTTGCTATTATTACACTAAGGAAAACTCTAAAGAAAGGGGCGTACTATGCGAAAACGTAGAAGGACAATAAAAATAATGTGTATGTGTCTTTTAACGGTTTTTACGATATTGGTGCAATGCGCGGGTATTCACATTGGTCCGCTTTCTTTTGATGGAATTGGCGTGATAGAGGCGCAGGCTTGGGATAAAGCAGGAGAATGGATTTTATACAAAGGACAAGATGATAAGGTTGGTACAACCTATACTGACTTACAAGCGGTGTTTAATGATGCATATAATTGGAATGGAGCAGGGAGCTGGTCACGTATTCACTGCAAAAAATCAGGGACATATGATATAGGTGCCACAAATCCGGGATTTAATCTAAATGGTAGTAGAACCTTAGTGCTTACAGCGGAACCAAGTGTGACGTGTGAGTATGCTAGTGGTAGCGTAGATACATATATATTTAAAATATTCGAAAGCTCAACATTGTATGTAGGGGATGGGGTTACACTAAAGCAATATAATGGAGGTACTACGGTATCTATGAATGATACTTCAAGCAATCTCTATGTTGCGGGTGTAGTGGCTTCGGAGAATGCACTATGCCTTGTATTGAGCGCAGGTACTTTATACAAATTAAATGGCGGAAGTGTAACGGTAAGTACAAGAGTTGCAGGTAGTAGTAGCGTGTATACCTGCTATAAAATGACACTTTCAAAAGGAACAGGAGTTTCCACAGTAAGTCCTAGTAATACATATCTTTCCCTGCCTTATTTGGTTGCAAGCGAATATTGGTATCAGAATGGTTTGAGTGTAGCAGTTTCTGCAACTGCTAGCACGGGTTATTCTATAACAGGTGGAACAGGAAGCTACACTATGAATCAGAATCAAAGTGTAGGAGTAACGGCAACGTTAAATACGTATTCGATATCTTATACCTTAAACGGTGGAATAAACGGTACGAATGCACCGACAGCGGCTACCTATAATGCAGATGTGAGTGTAACAAATCCAACGAGGACAGGCTATACATTTGCAGGGTGGACGATATCAAACTGTACTACGGACACGACTCACTATTATGGAACAAGTACAAGCTACGGTAATACGTCTGTAGCAGCATCCTTTACCACCACAGCAACACATTTTAAAAACCTGAGGTCATCGGCAGGAATAGTAACCTTAACGGCAAACTGGACAGCATTAAGCTCGGATATTACCTTGAATTCAGATGGTGGAAGTGGTGGAAGTACATCTGTAACAGCTACTTATGATAGTGATATGTCTAATGTTACAGTTCCAACGAAACAATATTATATATTTCGTGGCTATTATACACAGAAGGATGGGCAGGGAACACAGTATTATAATCCAGATGGAAGTAGCACAAGGGTATGGAATATTGTCGGAAACACAGAGTTATTTGCCTATTGGATAGAAAACAAAAATCAGGTAACTGTGGATCCAAAAGGTGGAAGCTGGACAGATACAAATGGAGATACTTTTAGTGTCCCTCATACCTTTGAACAATACGGTGATAGTAAAATGACAATACCAAGTCCAACTAGAGCGGGGTACACCTTTGTAAGATGGGAGATAGTAGCTGGAACTGGAGGGAAGATAGAAGGAAATACCTATACCTTTGATGTAGGAACAGCAGTTACCTTAGAAGCAAAGTGGGGACCGAAACCAGTAACTAGCTTTGAAAAAGACACTGAGGCTCAGGTACAGAGTAAAGAGAATAGAGCAGCAGACTTAAGTAAAAACTTTGAGACCTTTGTAGAAGAAGACAATAAAGGTATTACCCAAGAGGATATGATAAATAGCCAGAGGGTAGAGCTAAATCTAAAAGTAACAGATATTGATAAAACAGCACCAGGTGCAACAGATATAAAAAATGTCGCACAGGGTGAGGTGGTACAGTATTACGATATCACAGTGACAAAGATTCTAACCAATGGTTCTGATAATGCGGTTAGCGAAGTTACTTTAAAGGAAATTCCAAAAGCTGTACAGGTAATTATTCCGATTGAAGGAGAGTTAGTAGGAAAGTCAGGCTATGCAGTGTATCGTTATCATGATGGCATAGCGGAGCGACTTTCTGTAGATTCCAAGGCAGAAGAATACTACGCTGTTTCAGAGGACAATACTCAAATTATTATTTCAACTAGAAAGTTTTCTACTTATGGAGTCGTAATAAATGAGATTGCTATAAAAGATACGAAAGAAACCTATAACAGCGGTGATGTGGATGTTCAAGGAAGAATTCGGCAAGGCGCAGAGGCAACCTATAAGCTAGACATTACCTGGGGAGCTATGGCTTTTGAATATGAAACAGGAAGATATTGGGATACTGAAAAACATGCCTATGATGGAGAAAAGGTAGACCTTTGGAGACCAGAAGGCTACAAAAATGGAAATAACAAAATCGTGATAGCCAACCATTCTAATGCGGATGTATTCGTAGACTTTAACACCAGTTCCTTAATTGAAGGTGTAGATTTAGCAATAAAGGAAGAAAATGCAGAAGATGCAGCGGATGTGCAAAATCTACTGATTGAGAAGGTACCAACCGAAGGAGCAGCAGCACTTGAAAAATCCGTGTTCTTAAGACTTTTAGGAGTACCGTTTGTAAACGCAGAAGCCCAGATAGATGAAGTAAAACGATTAAAGGAACTAAACGGCTATGCAAAGGCAGGCGTGATCACCATAACGGTAAGGTCAAATACCGAGAGTGATGTCATTACACCAAGAGATTTGAGTAAATAGTAAGCATTAATGAACTGAAAAATGGAGTTAGGATTTTATATCCTAACTCCATTTTTATAGAAGAATTGTGTTATTTCCATAATAGCTATCTAAATTGCTCTTAAGAACAATAGGGGTTTCTAAAAAAATATGTTGTTTAGGAGGTTGCCAGCCTTCTAAAATATGTTTGGTTATAAGCTGAACAGCTTGGTAGCCTTGACGATATGGTTGTTGGAACAAGATAACATTACACCAGCCTTCTTCTAAAGCGTTAGCTGTTTTCTCAGTAATATCATAGCCGACAATATAAATATCAGGTCTGTTTATTTCCTTAAGAGCATAGATAGCACCAAGAGTGGTAGCATAGCTTGAACAATAAACTGCGGTTATAGCTGGTGTTTGTGCTAGCAAATCAAGCAATGCTTTTTTTGCAAGCTCTTCATTGGAATAGCATTCCGCAGAAGGATGTAAATGAATCTCTGGAAAATATAAATGCATGTATTCATATAAACCACCACAACGCTCAAGATAAGGTGAGGTGCTTGATAGATTGTTTAAAATTGCCACATCACCTGATTTTCCGGCTACGGTAGCTAATAATTCTCCCGCTACATTTCCTGACTGCCAAGAATTGTTACCAAGAAAGAATAAGCGTGAACTTAATGGCAGGTCTGAATGAAAGGTGATAGTAGGCTTACCATTTTCTACAAAAGAGTCAATATAAGAAGAGGTCATATTACCTCCTACAGAATTAACAGCAAAGCCATCGAAGCCATCAATATCAATTTGAGAAAGAAATTCTCCCACCATGGCAGGTGTCTCTGCCGAATAACGAAGCTTTTCAACTTGTATGCCATAATCAAGTAGCTCCTGCGCGGCACGATCAACACCCTTTGTTACTTCGGAATAAAATTCTTCTGGCTCATATGGATATATAATGCCAATTCGTAGGGCTTTCTTTCGCCCCAGTGCACTTGCAAATTTGTTTGGACGATATCCCAATTCCTCAGCAATCTTTAGTATATGTTGTTTACTTGCCTCACTTACGCCGCCTCTATTATTTAGAGCACGGTCTACAGTACCAATGGAGGTACCGGCTTTTTGGGCAATCATTTTTACTGTAATTCTTGTATCATTCTGGCTCATATTCTTAGCCCCTTTACCATTCCCATTTTTTTTATCATAGCAGAAATACTAGGTCTTGTACAGTCAGAAAAGGGATTTTAAAAATAAAACGTTAACGTTAACGAAAAATTACGTTTATAGTATTGACAAACACAAAAAGCCATTATATAATCCAAAATGTAGACAGCGTTAACGTACACGAAAACAAACAAATAGAGATTGAGATTAAGAGGTGAGAAAATGAGCGAAGAACTTTTTCGGATGGAAGGTATTTGTAAATCCTTTCCGGGAGTAAAGGCTTTAGATAATGTATCGTTTTCTGTGAATAAGGGAGAGGTACATGGGCTGGTTGGAGAAAATGGTGCTGGAAAATCTACCTTGATGAAAATAATGTCCGGCGTATACCAGGCAGATGCAGGTGAAATCTATATTGAAAATGAAAAGGTAAATATTGATTCTGTATCAAAAGCACACCAGCTAGGGATTAGTATTATCTTTCAGGAAATGACCCTTTGCAGACATCTAACGGTAGCAGACAATATTTTTGTAGGGCGTCCACCAGGAAAAGCAGGATTTGTAAATGATAAGCAAATGCATCGTGCGGCAAAAAAGATTTTGGACGACTTAGGAATTGATATTAATACATATGCCATGGTTGGGACACTAAGTGTTGCCAAACAGCAGATGGTTGAAATTGCAAAAGCAATATCCTATAATTCCAGAATTTTGGTACTAGATGAACCCACAGCAACACTAACAGAAAGAGAAATAGCACAGCTTTTTGATATCATCCGTAATTTGCAAAAAAAAGGGGTTGGAATGGTATACATTTCTCACCGTATGGAAGAGTTAAATCAGATTTGTGCAAGAGCCAGCGTTATTAGAGATGGTCAGTATATTGGAACTAGAAGCTGAAAGGAAATTACCTTAGATGAACTAGTTAACATGATTGTTGGTCGTTCCTTAGAAGATAAATATCCAAAGTATCAGCGTAAAATTGGTAGTGTAGCATTAGAGGTTAACAACTTAAAAAGAACCGGCAAATTAAATGTGGATCATTTTAATGTACGTAAGGGAGAAATCTTAGGAATTGCAGGTCTGGTTGGTGCAGGGCGTACGGAAATTATGAGATGTGTATTTGGAGCAGATCCAGCAGAAAGCATGGAAGTTAAAATTGATGGAAAGCCAGTAAGGATAAATTCGGTTATCCAAGCAATCAATCACGGGCTTGCTTATGCCACGGAGGATAGAAAATACGACGGTTTGGCCTTAGGTCTGGACGTAGAGTACAACACGAATATGGCACATTTGAGAACATTAACCAAATTGGGTTTTGTGAATGATAAGGCAGGCAGAGAAAATGCAGAGAAATATAAGAATCTTTTAAATACAAAGACTCCGTCTCTTAGGAAACCTTGCGGACAGTTGTCAGGGGGTAATCAGCAAAAAATTGTATTATCCAAATGGCTTTGTAACAATGCAAAAATCTTGATTGTGGATGAACCCACACGAGGAATTGATGTAGGTGCTAAATTTGAGATCTATCAGCTCTTTAATAAATTGAGTGATCAGGGCGTTGCCATTATCATGATTTCCTCAGAGTTACCAGAAATATTAGGAATGAGTGACAGGGTATTAGTAATTCATGAAGGTTCCATTAATGGAGAGCTGGAAGCAAAGAAAACCACGCAGGAGGAAATTCTTTATCTTGCGGCAGGATACAACAAGTTAGAGGGCAAAGCAGCCCCGAAAATTTCTTAGAGGAGAATAAAATGATGTCTAACAAAGTAGAAAAGGTGTTAAGTGATGAAAAAAAGAAAAATCCCCTTTTACAGATGTATGAAAACCTTGGTGTGTCTGCCAAGAGGGCAATTTTCTCATTTCTCGTTTTAGTTTTATTATTTGTATTTTTTGCGGTATTGAAGCCAGACTTATTTTTATCAGCAGGAAATATGCAAAACTTATTACAGCAAATTGTTACATATACCATTATCGGATGCGGACTTACATTCTGTCTTGTTTGTGGAGGTAATGACTTATCTGCCGGTGCATCTATGGCGTTATCGGGAATTACCATGGTTCTTATGCTAATTCAAGGATTTCCGCTTTGGCTTTGCATATTGGTTTGCTTAGTAATGGGTATTTTAACTGGTATTATGAATGGATTTTTTATTGAGATACTTGGAGTTGTTCCTTTTGTAGCAACCTTAGGTACACAGTGGGTATACAGAGGCCTAGCAAATGCTATCGTAAATGGTGCGCCAGTGTATACCACCCAAATTCCTGATGAACAGGTACAGAAAAGCTTTTATCAATTAGGTGGTGGACGTTTTGCTAATGGTTTACCTTATAGCGTTGTAATTGCGTTGGTTTATGCAGTGATTCTAGGTATTGTTTTAGCAAAAACGAGAATTGGACGTCAGATTTATGCTTGTGGTTCTAACCTTGAAGCTGCAAAGCTATCAGGTATTAATGCAGTAGGAACTCGTATGTTTGCTTATTGCATGAGTGGTTTTTCCGCAGCAATTTGTGGTATTTTAGTTTCTTCTCGTTTAAGCTCTGCACAGCCTACCGCAGGAACGGGCTATGAAATGGAAGCGATTGCAGCAGCTGTGCTTGGTGGTATTTCCATCGCGGGTGGTGAAGGTGCAATTATAAATACTGTAATTGGTGCATTAATGATGGGTGTTATTCGAAATGGGCTTAACCTAAACAAAGTTAATTCCTTCTGGCAACAGGTAATTATCGGTTTAATCTTAGTTATCGCGGTAGCAATGGAAGTACGTCGTCATCGCAAGAGTGGATCAACAGCTCCATCGCCATTAAAACAGTTAGTTAACAGATTCTTCAAAAGATAATCTGTTTCTATAGAAAACAAACAACAAACAATATTAGGAGGGTTTATTAATGAAAAGAGTAATTAGTCTTTTACTTAGTATCATGATGGTACTTGGTATGGTAGCATGCGGAAGTCAGCCAGCAAGCACAGAATCAAAAAAAGAATCAAGTCAGCAGACAGAAGCTGCAAAAACTGAAAGCACCCAAAAAGAAGTAGTATCAAATGCAGACAAAACAATTTATGTAATTGTAAAGGTTCTTGGAAACCAATACTGGTCAGTAGTACAGGCTGGTGCGGAAAAAGCTGGTGAAGATTTAGGCTGTAAGGTAGTAGTAGTTGGTACCGCAGCAGAGTCAGATATTGAAGGCCAGGTTCGTTACCTTCAGGATGCTGTTTCTGCAAAAGCAGACGGTATTGTAATTGCACCACTTGATAGAACTGCTTTAGCAGCGCCTATTTCCGAGCAATTCCAGTCAGGTACACCAATTGTACTAATTGACTCAAAGGTAGATGGAGAAGACTATAGCTGTGCACTTTTAACAGATAACATTGAAGCTGGTAGAATGGCAGCAGCAGAGCTAATTAAAAAACTACAGGCAAAAGGCATTTCTGAAACACAGGAAGGTAGCATTGCAATTCAAGCTGGTTCAACAGGCTCACAGGCTATTATCGATCGCTTACAGGGCTTTAATGAGTACTGGGAAGCAAATGCTCCTAAAGCTTGGAAAGTATTAAACGATGATATTAAAATCAATGATGGTGATATCAGTAAAGCAGTAGCTTTCTGTCAGGACTTCTTAATTGCTTATCCAGACCTACTTGCTACCTTTGGACCAAATAATGGTTCTACAGTAGGCTTCGTAACAGGCCTAACAGAAGCAAGCCGTACAGACGTAACAATGATTGGCTTTGACTTCTCAGCAGAAATTGAAACCATGATTCGCGGCGAACAGTTCAACGTATCATCTGTAGTTCAACGTCAGTACCTAATGGGATATCTAGGTGTTAAAAATGCGTTAGATCTTTCTAATGGTGCAGCAGTTGAAGAAAAAATTATCGATACAGGTGTATTACTTGTAGATTCTGAAAACGTAGATTCAAACGAAGTACAGAGCATTATCAATCCAGGTAAATAAGAAAAGTGAAAGGGCCTCTCATTTTGTAGAGGCTTTTTCTAATATAAACAGGAAAAAGCAACAAAAATAATCTGTATCTTGTATTCTTAATGTACCTTAATTTATAATAGGAATAACGTAAGGAGAAGTAACCATGGGCAAAATAAAAGATTTGTGGTTTTCATTTACTCTTAAACAAAAAATTAGTTATTTTGCAACAAGCGTTATTGCGATTGTTGTTATTTCCATTGCGTTTAATGTATTTATTGTTAATTTTTCTTTGAATGAATTTCAGCACATTTTAGATGACAATGGAAAGGCAAATGCTTTTCAGGAAGCCATAGAAATGGAAGCTAAGGTATTTGGCGAGTATATTCGAAATAGAACGGAAGAAAATAAGCAGACGTATGAGCTAAACTGCTTAAAAACAGAAAAAGCGATTAAAGACTTGCCCTTTATCTATAAAGAGATTGGTGAGGAGCGCTATGCTAGAACATGGACGATTAAAAACAGCTACGAGAGTTATGCAGAGTATAGAAATTTATTAGTAAGTATGGAAGAATCAGAAGCAGATTATGTGGACAATCTGTATAAGGTTTATGAGATACAGGAGTATCTCCAGGTATATGCGAAGCGTTTGGTACAGTCTACTTTGACGCAGGGAAATTTACAGTATCAGGAGAAGGTTCCCACCCTTTATAGAATCCCCTTAATTTTAATCTCCATAAGTATGGTGATGATTGTTGCGTTAGTGTATCTGACAAGACTTATGAATCAGACCATGGTATTACCGGTAGTTAAGCTTGCTCACATGTCAAGAAAAATAGCAAAAAATGAAACCGACGGGGAAGACATTGTTGTAAAAAACAAAGATGAAATTGGCGAATTAGTTCAGGCATTTAATTTAATGCGACATTCTACGGAAAATTATATTCATACCCTAGAAGAAAAAAATAGAATGGCTGAGCTTTTACATAAAGAAGAACTTGAAAAACTAGAAGTAGAAAAGCGACTGGACTCTACACAGCTTGAGCTTTTAAAGAGCCAGATTAATCCGCATTTCCTTTTTAATACCTTAAATATGATTTGTTGTATGGCAAATTTAGAGGATGCTTCTACCACCGAGAAGATGACCAATAGCTTGGGTAATCTATTTCGCTACAACTTAAAGACAACTGGTGCAGAAGTGCTCCTGGAAAGTGAACTTAAGATTATTGAAGATTATATGTATTTACAGCAGATGCGGTTTGGAAATCGCCTATACTATGATATCGTTTGTCAGGTGGCGGATGATTTAGTTGTAGTTCCAACCTTTATGCTTCAGCCCCTTGTGGAAAATGCCATTATCCATGGAATTGCCAAAAAGGAGATTGGTGGCAAGGTGCTTATTCGTATTTGGCAGAAAGCAGGTTTTCTTTATATATCCGTAGTTGACACTGGAATTGGCATGGATGAGGAAAAGCTAGAAACCTTAAAGAGTGCGCTACAGGAGCAGCTTTCCAGTGTAGTAGGAATAGGGCTTGGAAATATCTATAAACGTATCCATATGATGTATCCAAATGGTGATATGCAGATTTATAGCAAAAAGAACTGTGCAACGGCGGTGCAAATTAGAATTCCCATGCCCCCAATTTAGGAGAAGGAGAGAATGTGTAAATGAATGAGAAATATCGTATACTTGTGGCCGATGATGAGTTAATTGAAAAAATGTTCTTATGCAAACTCCTAAAAAAGAATTTTGGAGATCAGTGTGAAATATTTCAGGCAGAAAATGGCCGCGAGGCTTTGGAAATATTTGAAGAAAAGGATATTCAAATAGCTATTATGGATATTGAAATGCCTGGTATTAATGGAATTGAGGCATCGGAGGAAATGAAGCGAAGAAAGCCAGGATGCTGCATTATTTTCCTGACGGCCTTTGATGAATTTTCCTATGCTAAAAAAGCCATTACAATTCATGCACTCGATTACTTGCTTAAGCCTTATAAGGAGGAAGAGCTATTTTCTGTAATAGAAGAGGCTATGCGAATTGTGCAGGCAGAAAGCAAGAATGCCAAAGTGCCAGAGGTGGAAGAGGGACTTGGACAGCAGAAGCTAATGAGTGTAAAAGAGAGTATAGAAAAATATATTCATAGCAATTATGCCTATGATATTTCGATGCAGGATGTGGCTAAAACGCTAAGCTATTCGGAGGCTTATTTTTGCAAATTATTTAAAAATATGTTTGATATGAACTTTACAACATATTTGGCAGGCTATCGTATTGAGAAAGCAAAAAACATGCTTAGAGCACCAAGGTGCAATGTAAAGGATATTGGAGAGGCCGTAGGTTATCCAGATTCCAATTACTTTACAAAAGTATTTAAACGAACAACAGGATTAAGTCCTAGTGAATATCGTTTGGTGATATTTGATAAAAAAGAAGAAGAGTGATAGAATAAAATAGTTAAAATTGTTCTGCATATGTCAAGAATTTACGATGTGATTTGTGCATTATTTCCCATATAATAGAAGCATAGAAAGATGTTTTGGATGATATGGGGGTATGCAAGATGTATACAGACAAGGCACTAGATTTGAATATTACGTATATTGGAAGTGACGTAGAGGGATTTGCTTGGGAGTATGTACAGGAAATTTCTAAAAGAAAAGAATTTATCGGAAATGTGACTGTGTATGACGTGGAAGGAAAGACACAGGAGCATGAGGAGCTTACCTATTCTGACATTTTAGAAGAGGCGCTATCAGAGACAGATTTCATTATTATAGCGATGCAGCCGGACTTAACTGGAAATCTTATGCAGAAACTGGCTAAGCTTAGTGAAATAGCAACAAGCATTAAGGAATACTGTCCGAAGGCGTGGGTGATTAACTACACAAATCCTATGAATTCAAGCTTACAGAGACTATATGAAGGTTATCCAGGAATTAAGGTTTTGGGATGCTGCCAGGAAGTTTTTGGAAATCAAAATCTGTGGGATCTTATGCTAGAAAAAAGTATGGCAAAATTAAGAGAGTGCAAGGTTTCTTAATAAAGAAAAGATACGTTGCTATCATGGAGGCAAGGCATAGCAAAATGAAAAAATATTTTTTAATATGTGTGACAATTTTGCTTATTATAGGGCTAACAAGTTGTGGAAAAGCACAAAATCAGGAAGAAAATGAGAAAGAGCCTGATTTTGTGTTTGTTTATGCAGAAAATCAGCCGGAAGATTATCCAACTACTTTAGGGGCATATAAATTTGCCGAGCTAGTAGGCGAAAAAACCCAAGGACGCATAAAAATTCAAGTAAACGCTGGGGCATCCTTGGGCGATGAAAGAGGCGTTGTCGCTCAGCTAACCTTTGGTGGTGTAGATTTTACGAGAGCATCGCTATCCTCATTATCTGGTTATGTGCCGAAGCTTAATGTATTGCAGCTACCATATCTTTACAATAGTGCAGAGCATATGTGGAAGGTTTTAGAGGGAGACATTGGAGAAAGCTTTTTGGCATCCTTTGAAGGCTCAGGTATGGTGGCATTGTCTTGGTATGATGCAGGTGCAAGAAGCTTTTACTATACCAAGGAACCAGTGGATTCTTTGGATGACATGCAAGGAATGACCATCAGAGTACAGGAAGCAGATTTAATGATGAAAATGGTAGAGGCTCTTGGAGCGGTACCAGTACCCACATCCTTTGCAGAAGTTTATGCAGCATTACAGATAGGAAATATAGATGGTGCAGAAAATAATTGGCCATCCTATGAGTCCAATCATCACTATGAAGTGGCCAAATATATGACTTTGGATGAACATACTAGAGTACCTGAGGTGCAACTGGTATCGCAATTTACTTGGGAAAAATTATCCGTGGAAGACCAAGAAATAATGAAAGAATGTGCGTTGGAATCTGCAGAATATGAAAGACAGGTATGGGCCGAGAGAGAAAAGGCCTCTGAGGAAAAGCTCCGAAAAGCGGGCGTTGAAGTAACAGAGCTTTCCGTAACAGAAAAGAAAAAATTCCAAGAGGCAGTAAGTTTTTTATATGAGGAATTCTGTTCAGAATATATGGATATTGTTGAGGCAATTATTGAGATAGGGAAGTAATTTTATAACTGATTTGTAAGAATAAAGGTAAGGGCTGAGTTCATTTGTGTGAATTCAGTCCTTTTTAGCAATAATTGACAAATCATGGGCAAAGATTAGGAGGTGATAGTTAAAATAATCCTTTAAAATAAGTATATATCAGAATTAAAAGTGGAGGAAAAAGAAATGGGATTAGAAGGTAAACAGATATATCGAAATATTTTTACGGAAATTGGAATATCAAGTCAGGAACAAGAAAAAAGATTAGAAGAGATAAAAAGAACTTGGTTTTATGGCGGCGAGGATGAAAGAGTGTATTATCCTGTAGGAGATGACATGGCATATATCATGGATACAGGCAATGTTGACGCTAGATCAGAGGGTATGTCCTATGGAATGATGATAAGTGTGCAGCTTGATATGAAAGAGGAATTTGACAGGCTATGGAAATGGGCCAAGACATATATGTGGATGAGTGAAGGCGAAAACGAAGGCTATTTTGCGTGGTCTTGCGCCACGGATGGTTCAAAGAATGCGTATGGACCAGCTCCTGATGGAGAAGAGTTTTTTGCCATGGCACTCTTTTTTGCATCTCACAGATGGGGAGAAGGAGAAGGTATTTTTGCTTATAAGCAAGAGGCGAGAGCCATCTTAAGAGCATGCCTACATAAAGGGAAAAATGGTAGGAAGGGAACGACCATGTGGAATATGGAAAATAGGCAGATACTTTTTGTGCCGGGCTCCGATTTTACAGATCCATCCTATCATCTTCCACATTTTTATGAATTGTTTGCTCTTTGGGCTGATGAGGAGGATCGGGAATTCTGGAAGGAAGCAGCTAAGGCAAGCAGAAAATATTTGGCAAGGGCCTGTCATCCAGTTACTGGCTTTAGTGCAGAATATGCAGAATTTGATGGAAGTCCGATGAGAAGAAAATTGCCATGGACAAATGATAGGCATGATTGGTTCTTTAGTGATTCCTATAGAACAGTAGCAAATATTGGCTTGGATTACGAGTGGTTTGGTATAGACAATGGTCAAAAAATGGCAGCAGCTCGCATTCAGGAATATTTGCTAGAAAATTGCCGCAAGGGTTCATACCATATATATGAAGTAGATGGCACGATAGTGGGAGATAATGTGCTTCACCCTTGGGGGATTACATCCACGGTAGCGCAAGCTTCGCTAGCAACAGAAAATGATGTAAGCAGAGAATGGGTTAAGCAATTTTGGCAGATGCCAATGCGCACTGGCAAGTGGAGATATTATGATAATTGTTTATACTTTTTTGCATTTTTGGCACTAAGTGGCAATTATCGTATGTGGTAGGAGGAATGAGACATGGCAGGAGTAGCGGCACCAAAGGATGCGGTGAGTAAGAAGAAGTATTTTTATATTATGAGAAATAAAGAAATTGCAGGCTCGGCACAACCAGATGGAAATGGAGTACAGTTCATCTATTTAAATGATGGCAGGTTAGTCAGCAGTGCAGGCATTGTGGGAAATATTAAGGAACAGGAAATATTAGAGCGACTAAAGACTACAGCTGGATTTCGAAGCTTAGTACATAGTATTGGTGTTAGTATTGATGCAGGGGTAGAAAAAGGAACTGCAAAATTTGTTTTGCAGATGTACGGGAAAAAGGATGTCTATGGTTCGGGTACAATTCTAAGCCATTTTGTTCAAATGGACGGGGTGGAAGAAGAAATTGTACTAGATGAATGTGCATGGTCGGAGGATGATAACGAACCAGGACAGATTCGTTTTGAATTTGAACATGCAGGAACACAGGCGGAAGCAACCGTGCGCTTCTATCTAAGAGACGGATTTGAAGTGCCAGAACCAGAGGAAGAGGGACGAGTAGATTTTTCATCTCCATACTATGAAGATATGTTGGAAAAATCTATCGTACAAATGGGAAATATACAGAGGCTAAAAGGTGCTATTGATAGAGCAAAGGTAGGCGAGGAAGTGACCATTGCTTTCATCGGCGGCTCAATAACTCAAGGAGCAGGCGCCGTTCCAATCAATACCCAGTGCTATGCCTACAAGACCTTTCAGGGATTATGCGCTTTGGCTGGAAAGGGAACAGAGGAAAATATACATTTCATTAAGGCTGGGGTTGGTGGTACACCTTCAGAACTTGGCATGTTGCGCTATGAGCGGGATGTGCTTAGAAATGGTAGTGTAAAACCAGATATCGTGGTAGTAGAATTTGCAGTAAATGATGCAGGGGATGAAACGAACGGAGAATGCTATGATTCTCTAGTTAGAAAGATACTAAATGCCGACAATAAACCAGCGGTCATCCTGCTTTTCTCTGTATTTGCCGAAGATTGGAACCTACAGGATAGTCTTTCTAAGGTAGGAAAAGCGTATGAGCTTCCAATGGTGAGCACTCGTGACACCGTGGTGGAGCAATTTTATAAAAAGCCAGAAGAGGGAAAGGTAATCAGCAAAAGTCAGTTCTTTTACGATTGCTATCACCCTACAAATTTGGGACATACAATTATGGCGGATGGTCTCATACACTTGTTTAGGGCGGTGAATCAGCAGCAGAATATACAAGCGGAAAGTACCATTGCAACGATTAAGCCTCCTTTTGGCGGTGAATTTGAGAATGTCAAGCTACTAACTAGAGATGAAAATAGTTGTCAGGCAATCATTGACTGTGGTAGCTTTTCTCACCGAGACGTTGAATTGCAAGCGGTGGAAATGGATCAGAATTTAACAACCACAGCGCAGTTTCCAGATAACTGGATGCATAAAGAGGGCGATGGTTCCTTTCATATGGACATTATCTGTAGTGCACTACTTTTGATATCTAAGGATTCAGGCTCCGTGAATGCAGGCTGTGCACAAGTTTTTGTGGATGGTGAAATGGTGTTAGAGGCTGACCCTAGAGTAAATGGCTGGAACCATTGTAATGCACAGATTTGCTTTAGAAAACGCGTACAAAAACCATATCATGTAGAAATACGTATGAAGCAGGGCGATGAAAATAAAGACTTTACAATTCTAGGATTTGGATATGTGGCGGACTAAATTAGAGGGGGTATAAGAATGGAAAAGGATATCAGACTTGGAGATCAGGGGCTGAAAATTGTGGTGGAAGAGACGGCCTTTGAGGGGGTTAAAAGGATAGCGTCAAAGCTTGCACTGGATATAGAAAAGGTGACCGATAAAAAGCCAGAGATTGAAGAGAATGTAATAAAAGAAAAACTAGAAAAGGGAGTGCAGATACTCTGTGCTACAGTGGGCCAAAGCCCCCTCCTAGAACAGCTCTCAGCAGAAGGAAAAATTGATTTAAGCGGGGTTTTGGGAAAGAGAGAGGTTTATAAACTAGAGATTTTGCAGGGCGCCTTTGGTGGAAACGAGCAGACCCTTGTTATCTGTGGTAGCGATAAAAGAGGAACTATATATGGCATGTTTTCGCTCTCGGAATATATTGGAGTTTCCCCTTTATGCTTTTGGGGAGATGTGGAACCTGTAAAAAATAGTGAGATAAGAATTAAGAGTGACATTGAGACAATATCTCGTGAGCCTAGCGTTAAATATAGAGGATTTTTTATTAATGACGAATGGCCTTGCTTTGGCAATTGGGCTGGTTCACACTTTGGTGGTTTCAATGCCAATGTATATGAGCATGTGTTTGAATTTCTACTAAGAATGAAAGGAAACTATCTGTGGCCAGCTATGTGGAGTGCGTCCTTCCCGCTAGACGGACCTGGTAGTGCCAATGAGGAACTAGCTGATATTTATGGTGTAGTTATGGGATATTCTCACCATGAGCCATGTCTTCGTGCTAGTGAGGAATGGGATAAGGTACGTGGAGAGGGAAGCCGATATGGAAATGAATGGAACTTCTACACAAATGAAGAGGGTTTGCTTAATTACTGGGAAGATGCACTAAAGCGTAGTGGTAAGTATGAAAATATGATAACCATTGGCATGCGTGGGGAAAGAGATACATCCATGCTAGGAGAAAATGCAACAGTGGCAGAAAATATTGCACTGCTAATGGACATTATTTCAAAACAAAGGCAGCTTATTCGTACTTATGTAAACGAGGATTTGGAGCAGGTACCTCAGTTACTAGCCCTTTATAAGGAAGTAGAGGACTATTTTTATGGAAATGAAACGGCACAGGGACTAAAGGATTGGAAGGGGCTTGAGGGAGTGACCTGTATGCTTTGTGAGGATAATTTTGGTCATATGCGCACGCTTCCTACCGAGGATATTCGTAATCGTAAGGGTGGCTTTGGCATGTATTACCACTTGGATTATCACGGTGGTCCAGTGTCTTATGAATGGGTAGATTCCACTCCTTTTTCTAAGGTGTGGGAACAAATGTGCACAGCATATGAATACGGAATTCATGATGTGTGGATTGTAAATGTAGGAGATCTTAAATTTCATGAGATTCCATTATCATACTTTATGGCAATGGCGTATGACTATGATAAGTGGGGGGCGGCTAACCGCAATAGCTACAAGGAATATGTAAGCCAGTTTGTGAAAAAAAGCTTTCCAGAGGCTGGAAAATTTCAAGAAAAAATTGAGCAGGTATTAACTGAGTACATAAATATAAATCACATGCGTAGGCCAGAGTCTCTTCATGCTGGTATTTATCACCCATGCAACTATGGCGAAACGGAGCTTATGTTACAAAAGGTAGAAGCCCTAGAGCGACTTTCACAAAAAATATATGGAACCTTAAATGAGCGAGAGGGAAGAGCATATTACAGTATGATTCATTTCTCGGCACTAGCATCCATGAACCTTTTAAAAATGCATTTGTATGCAGGAAAAAATGCTCACTATGCAAGTCAAGGAAAAATAGTTGCTAATGAATATGCCGAAAAAACGGCGCTTTGTATTCTTAGGGATAGAAAATTGGCTGAATGTTTTGCTTCCTTCTTGGATGGTAAGTGGAACGGTATGCATCTGGCGCAGCATATAGGATTTACAAGATGGAATGAAGATGGATATCGATATCCGGTGACCATGTATGTGGAACCAACACATAAACCACAAATGTTGGTTTCAAGGAAAGATAGCGAAAAAGTAGCAGCAAAAACCTATGGAGCGTATGAAGTCATTGAAATATCAGACTTTCAATATGAAGGTTGCGAAGGAGTATTGCTACAAATTGCTAACGGTGGCATAGGAAGCTTTAATTATAAAATTCAGCCCGAGGAAGGAACACTTCCAGCTTGGCTTAGCGTTAATCCGATGCAAGGAAGGGTAGCGGTGCAGGAGGAAGTCAGAATTAGATGCATTAGGGCTCTTTTGCCAGAGGAAGCGCAGAAAGTACGCTTGCTGATTTCAGGAGATGACACCTGTGTGGCGGTGGAAATTACAGGCGCAGCACAGACTCAAAAGGACCTACCTAACAAGACTTTCTTTAACAGAGAAAATGTTGTGGTTATGGATGCAGCACATTACTGTAAGAAACAAGATGTTGCAAAGGGTGCCTACCAGGTATTGGAGGGGTATGGCACATACGAAACAGCAGTTAAAGTTTTTCCAGTAGACGCTTCTTTTGAAAAGGAAGAAGAAAAGCCGCTACTAACGTATAGCTTTTTACTAGAACAGGAAGGAGCTTACCAGGTGGAGATTCTTACGGCACCTACCAATCCAGCTAGGCTGGGTCAAAGCTTACATGTGCAGCTGGATAATCATCTAGGGATGGTACAGGATTTGGAGCTTATATCACCAGATTTCAAGGCTGGTGATACAAGAAATGTGGATTGGTGTCAAGGCGTGCTTAATCAGGTACGTAAGGCTTCCACAGTGCTACATTTTGAAAAGGGTGTACAGATGCTGACTGTAGGAGCGAGGCAGGCAGGTGTGGTTTTAGAAAGAATACGTATATATCCAGTGGGTACAAATTTAAAGACTTCTTATCTAGGACCAGAAGAATGTCCATTTTATGAAAAAGAATAGGAGCGAAAAATGTCATTTTTAAGTATAGAATTTTATTCGGACTGTTTAAAAAGGTTTGTGGATTTTAAAGTGATTATGCCAGATGGGGAACGAGAGAAGCCATTACAGACACTATATCTTCTACATGGTTATGGCAACAGAAACACGGAATGGCTATTGAACAGTCATATCAAGGAAGTAGCAGAAAAATATCAGCTTTGCGTAGTATTGCCATAAGGGGAAAATAGCTTTTTCTTGGACGGAGAAGCTACAGGAAGGAAATATGGAACTTTTGTAGGTGAGGAACTTCCCTTATATGTGCAAAAGACCCTAGGCGTATCAGCAGAAAGGCAGGATAATTTCTTGGGGGGATTGTCCATGGGAGGCTTTGGTGCCATTCATACGGCATTACAGTTTCCCCAGCGTTTTGGAAAACTGTTTGCCTTTTCTTCAGCGCTGATTGTGCCAGAGGTAATGAAGATGGAGGAAGGCGGAGGAAACGGCGTTGCCAATGAAGCTTACTTCCGGTTAATGTTTGGAAAAGAAGAACTTTTAGAGCATGGCGATAGCAATCCAGAGGAACTAGTTAGAAGAATAAAAAAACAGGGTGCAGCTATGCCTCAAATGTATTTGGCATGTGGAACAGAGGATTTCCTGCTTCGAGAAAATAGACATTTTCATGATTTCCTAAAACGAGAGGAAGTAAAGCATGTATATCTTGAAGGACCGGGAGCACATGATTTTGGATTTTGGAATGAGTATTTAGAGGAAGCAGTTCATTGGCTAATAACTTCCGATGGGGAAGAAGTCTGATAAAGATAAAGGGAGCTATATAATGAGAGTAATACAGGTCAGGGCAAGAAAAAAAGGCATGTGTGTGGCTTTAATCATAAACCTGCTAGCGGTACTTAGCGGCTGTAGTAGTTTGGAGCCAGCAGACCAAGTTATTGTAATTGAACAGGAGCAAGAAGAGTCACTATATGAGCTTGCCGTGGTTAGCATTGGAGATGTGGAAAAAACCATAAAAGTAAAATGTATATATCAGCAAGAACGAGATATGGATTTAAGCTTTTCTATTAGTGGCAAGCAAATATCTCGCGTGTATGTAAAAGAAGGCGAGCATGTTGCAAAAGGTCAATTACTTGCAGAGCTTTCTGGCGGAGATTTGGAAGAAAGAATACGTAAGCTGGAATATCAAATAGCTAGAAATAATTTATTGCTAGAGCAAGCACTTGAAAGTGAAAATTATGAGATATCTACGTGCTGGCTACAGTTTTTATATCAAAGTGGTCAGACGGAGGCGGAGAAAGAAAGACTAGAAGATAAGGTAGTAAATATTCAGAAAAGCTATCGCTATAAGAGAGAGGACTATCAGGATGCGATAGAGCTTGATGAAACACAGCTTGCACAGCTTCGGACGGAAATTCAACAAAGCAGGATTTATGCTCCAATGGCTGGAAGCGTTAGTTGGATGAAAGAGAGACTAGAAGGAGCAACATCAGCCCGCGGGGAGAAAATCATGACGATTATTGATAGCTCCCATTGCTACTTTGTAGTGGAGCAAGCAGAATATGCAAAGTATTTTGAAGCTGGGATAGAAGTAGACATGACCATTGTTTCCGGAACAGGGGCCGGGCAGTATAAGGTGGTTCCCTACAAGATTGACCAGTGGGGAGATAGGCTTATGTTTACACCTAGTGAGAGTGGTGCTGATAGTGTGATTGAAGTGGGAGCTACAGGAACAATAAGTGTAGCCCAGGAGAGTAGAAAGCAAGTAACTAAAATTCCTTTGAAAGCCCTTCATAAGGCAGATGGAAAAACCTATGTGTATGTTGTGGGAGACGATAATTTGCGTCAGATGAAATGGATTGAAGTGGGGCTATATGGGGATGACAGTGTGGAAGTAATAAGTGGTGTTTCAGAAGGAGAGAAGGTTATTTTAAAATGATAAGACAGACTAAAAAAATAGGAAAATCTAGCTGTTTATACCTGGTTTTTATACT
>JAVBUZ010000060.1:0-16245 GCA_031554725.1 Lachnospiraceae bacterium
GATTGGATTGCTCACATTTCCTGAAGCATCCGCCACACGAAATACCACCGTATAAATACCATCATCGACAAATTCTGATGGACTTACCGCGCTAAAACAATTGTGTTCTATTTCTCCTGTTGCCTCTCCAGTGGAACGGCTTCCCGCTACCATTTCATAGCTAATATTACTAAAATCTGTTACTATTCCCGGTAGAATTGCCTTTTCTAACCACTCTGGTGCTCCAATTGTTTCCGTGTAGGTTACATCAATTGCCGCTAATACATTTCTCCATGAATTATAGTAATCTAGGCTTGTTTCCAAAATAATTGGGGTTATTGGTGGATATGGGTCAATCCGCCCTTCCGTACTAAATACTATGGATTCACTGGCACTACCTGGATTTCCATTACCTCCATAAACAGTAATTGTATAGGTACCATTGGGGTCAGCGATTACTGGAATCAAAAATTCGCTACTTTCTTTTGCTGCAACACTAAAAATATAGGAAACATCTTCACCACTTGTATTTTTATGTATAATTTCTATTTTTCTTGGTGATATACCTGGTTCGAGAATAATACTTAAAGCATCTCCTACCTTAGCAAAAACAGCTTCCTTTATCTTGTAGCTTCCATCTTCATTTTTTACAAGCTTATTATCCATGGAAAGTTCTTTAATAACTGGTATGGTATCATCCTTTTGTATTAGCACTGATTGGTAACTTATATTGCCTGCTCTATCATACATAGCAGTCACTAAATAATAAGAACCATTTGGTGTACCACCTTGGTCACTCTCCTCAAAGCTTACTATGAAGTCATATTTTCCATTGGTGAAGCTTTCCGCAGATACCGTTATTACACCCCTACTTGGCATTTGTGTTCCAGCTATCCATGGCTCTTCACTCTTCCAATACTTTAGCTCACGAACGCCTGACGCGTAATATCCTGTATCTTCAATGTTTGTCACATATGCTCTGACATTATTATTTACCCATATTCCATTTGCCTCCATGGCAGCTGAAAGTTCCACCTTGTAGTTTGGTGCTACTTGGTCTACAATTATTTCACTATTTGCGACAAACGTGTCAGAACGGTTTCCTACTGCATCCTCTGCTATAAGAGATAATATACCTTTAAAATTAATCGGAATAGTAAAGGAAGCTTGTCCCATATTTGTTGCCGGTGAAAATGTATAGGTCTGTGTTGTTGCATTTCCATTTCCCTGAGCTGGGGTCATTGTCAGGGTAACCGTTTTTACACCACTACCCTCATCTGAAACAGGCGCAAGTACCTGTGCAGTGTTAAAAAATAGTTCTCCTGTCAATTTATTTAGTATCTGTGAAATGATGCCGCCATAAGTTCCACCACTAATTTTAGGCTCAGTTATCACAGGCTTGGTTTTATCTACAAGCACCGTAAATTCAACTATGTTACTTTTTTCTCCTGCCTCGCTTAATAAATAGAAGCAATAGGTATTTGCAATCGTAGAAGAGTAGGTACGAGTTTTAAAGTCCCCTTTACCTTCCCTTAGCCAGTCTTTATTTATTTCTGCGGTTTCGCTATACAAATCATTGTAAAATAACTGTGTTTCTGGAGAGCCTTTTACATAAGCATATAGTCTAGTATTACCTTTTGTATCTGCTGTATTTGTAAACGTTAGTGTTAAGTCCGCTACTGTCCATATACCAGTAGCTGGGTAGGAACCCGACTGTGTTCTTCCTGTTACCGTAAGCGCAGGTATTGTTCGATCAATTTTGGGTACTACAATATCCTTGGTAGCGGTTACCTTGCTGCCATCTTCATAAATACTTTCTTTTTTCACAGCAACTGTATAGGTACCCTCTGCAGTAGCCGTATAGGTATAAATTCCACTTGAATTAACCTTAAGTGGCGTTTCCACTCCTTGAAAACTTACTGTTACACTACCATTTAAGCCAGAGGGTTCTAGCCCTGATATTTCTATTTCGAAGTCCTTCTGTGTAGTGTATTTTGAAGAATCTGTCCACTTTGGAGTTATCTTAATTACAGGATCTATAGAATCCTTTCTTACTGTAAGTGTTTTTGTTTCTTTATTCCCCAATCTATCTATCGCTAGGATTGATATCGTGTGGGATTTGTTGTCAGTTATGACGCCCTCAAGGGTAATCATATATTCACTATCTTCTTGCTTCTCCACAACGATGCTCTTACCACCATTTATGGAATAGCTAACCGTATCTACACCTACTAAGCTATCCATTATGTTAAGCTTTATATCGGGAATTCCATTTTCATATTTTCTCCATCCAGTGTAATTCCCAATATTTTCAATCGTAATTTCCGGTGCCTTATTATCCATAATAAACCAACCATCGCGCACCCCATCTCGGGCATAGCCATAGCACTGTATATCTGAAAAGTTACCAGCAAGATCCGTTGCTCGTACATAATAGCCACCCTTTTGAGGTTCGCTTACGGTAAAATCTTTATAATAAATCTTTCCTGTTTCTTCATCAATATAAGAAACCTCAACTGTTTTCCATCCAGTATTTTGTCCCCAACTTTCTGTCTCTTCTAATGTCTCTCCATCACTTAAAAATAAATATTCTAATTTTCGAATACCACTAGCTACAAAGCTACTTTGAGGATCATTTGAGCCAAAGCTAATCACAAATGGCTTCTTATAAATAGCACCATAATATTCACTATTCCATAGATTTTCGTCCTCTGTAAAAATAGGCTCGCCTGGAATGTTGGTAGAATAAGAAATTTGTGCTGTTGGAGCTGTGGTATCAATTCTTACATAATAGTCATAGGTTGCTGTAATCATACCCACGTATGAGCTACTTGGGTTAGAATTCTTCATGCGCAGTGCAATGGTTTTATTACTTTCCGTTGTATAACGGAGTCCTATCTGACCATCTACCCACGTGTTTCCGCCATCCCCTGAAATCTGCGTATAGCCACTTGAAGAGGCTGGATTTATTTTTATTACAATTCCGTGATTATACCAACGTCCATTGGTTTTATCTGTCACCTTCTCTAATATATCTGTTCCGTCTTCATTTTGACCAATAATTGCATAAACATCGTAATCGCTCGCCTGAATGGTCTTACGTATAATTTGAACAACCCCATGTCTATAGCTAATATTATATTTGGAAAGTGTATCTTCCAAAAGTGCTGCCTCACCATTAGAGCGAATAGAGCTAATAATTAATCGGTAGGTACCTGGCTCTACACTCTCCAAATTGCTCTGATTTTGAAGCTCCGTTGGTATTTCAACGGTTGGCTCTGCAATACCTAGGGATGACAAAAGGGCAATTACTTTTTCATTGCCTGTAATCTTTAAACGTCCATCTTTATCATAATCACTGCCTGTAAAATTATCGCTATCTCTAAGTCCTTCTATGTATAATTCACCAAGATTATTTGGTAATTGCGATGCACCATGATAAAGTGTAACACCATCAACACTTAGTAATACATCTGCCTTGTGTACTGTTAGTTCAAATTCAAAGCTACCTGCATTATAACTATCATCAATTGGTTTATTGACTCTGATTTTGGTTGTTCCTACCGCCAAAATATACATTGTAGTCTTTCCTGTATCAGGATCCATCCTTAATTCTACTACCCCTGGATTCTCTACAACCTCATATACTAAAGTTGCATTAGATACAGCCGTATTGCTTTCTGCTAAGCCAGCAATAACCGGCCTTGGAAAGTTCGAAAACTCAATATCCATTTTTTTAGTTGCATAGGTTACACCTGTTATATCCGTTAACAAATTAAGCTCTGGATAGTCTGCTCTCTCTACCATAAGTGAAAATGCCTTCATGTCATAGGTAACATAATCTGGATCCACATTTGATGTGGACTTTACACGAATGGTAAATGTGAAGTTTCCTGATTTTTTAGGATATCCTGTTAAAATTCCATCCTTTGAAAGTACAAGGCCTAATTCCGCGGGGAGGGTCTCCAAATGTTCTTCTGCATTCGTAACTAAAGAATATTCATAGGTATTACCACCACCAACTGCATTTCCAATTCGAATATTTAGTAGCTCATTAACTCTTCCCGTTAGCTCCTCAGCACCGCTCATTACAACTGCTGTAGCTGGATCATCTCCATCATATAAAATATACCCATCTTTAACAGAAGGACAAATGCTAGCGTAACGATCATTGGTATAGGACACCGGGTTCCCATCTTTATAAATTTTAAAATTATGTACATAATTATCTGGTAAGTTAACAATTCTTAACGTACCTGCCTCTATATGTCCTACGTATCCACCAACATATATTTTTTTAGCATCGTCTTTAGGCGAAATTGTAATTTTACCTGAAGCCATTACATTATCAAAAATATTATCTCCGCCCAGCACAACAGCAGCTACGAGACCGTTGTAGCTGTTTTCTTCACTACTACTGGTACAGGTTACCAAAACACCATTTTTTTCACTTGCACTTGTAGTTGTGACATTTATGTTTTGAATATTTGCACCTTTTATATACTTAAACAAGCCAATGGATTGAGCTCCATTATCCTTATTTCCCTCTGCGGAGACATTATCACCTATGGATAGTGTAATGGTATGACCACGTCCATCAAATGTACCTGCAAATGGCTTTGTTATACTTCCAATACCTTTATACCCACAAAACTGTGTTGTAGAAAAATCAATGTCACTAATAATGCGATAATGTGCCCCTATGAGATACTCAACTACAGTTGCTTTGTACTGGCTTGTTGAACTTTCTGTAAGGTTAAATCCATTTACCGATTGAAGACGTCCATAACCTTCTCCGCCCAAAATCTCTCCATTACTATCAATTGCAACTGCAAGCGCAAAAAGTTGATCTGGACTATTAATAATAAACGGAGACTCTGGTGTACCAAATCCACTATCCAAATTTCCTTTTGGAGGATTTATAACAATTTGAGATACACCCACACTAGCTGGCATAACTGCACTATCGATTGTATAAGCACATTTACCACTATCTGTATATCCATCATAATAGTAATAAGCCGAGCCTGCATCAAACTGACTAATAAATGTAGCTTTATTAAAATAATGAAGCTGGTCGTCCGGATTAGGAATTGGTTCTCCCTGTACTATCGTATATGTAGGAGGAAATTCTACCCTTTGCAATTCCAACAAAGTATTATTGCCCCAAACACGACCAATAAGCGCATCCGATAAAGCGTCTGACAATCTATCATATCCTGCCGGCAAAGTAACCTTTATATCCGTAATCTTATGAATACCGCCAGAAATTGCTCCAATCAGAGAATTTTTCCCATTGGTAAGTGTAGACTGAGTAAGTGTGCCTCCTAATGCACTTAGGCCGATTAGTTCTATATTCGATATCTGCACTCTACCACTTATAATAGCGGCTGCTCCAATTAATTGAGTATGGTTAGGGCGATAACGTCCCGCTGCCACAGCGCCAGGATAATAAACGCCACCTATAGTTCCCGTAAAATTTAAGCCGCTAATCTCAAGAGGGGCTTGTGAATTATAAGGTACTATGCTTGTAAATAAGCCACTATGGTTTTCCTTGGTTATCGAGTTTGTTTCTGTAGATGCCACCGTCGCTGCAAAAGTAATCGTTGGATAACTACCATTTTCTAAAAGAATTCCCTTATAGTTTCCGCCAATAATAGGCATTGGATAATAGGTTGTTCCTGTAAGATCAAGATCTGTTGCAAACTCAAAGTTTGCAAGCTTTATAAACATCACCTTGTCTACGTCAGTTGCATTTGCAGGATATGAGGCATTAGGGAAATACTCTAGTAGCATCCAGCTCATAGAGCTACCAAGATAATTAAACACACTTAATGTCTGAAGCTTTTGCACTGTGTCAATAACAAATGGCTGTGCCTCTGTTCCTTTTCCCAATATTGTTTCTGGTTCAAACCCAAAATAATAGCGAGATGCATTGGATGATGTTTTCTCAGAAACCGTTTGTGCTGTTTTATCAGACAAAACATTGACCATTCCACCCATTTGAACAGCACCATTCGGATATACGCTCTCATCATCATAATAGGTATAACTAGAAATAAGATCATATCTGCTTTTATCAGCTACAGCTATCTTTGCTCCTGCATCAACAGAAACATCTCCTACATCTATCCATGCATTTGCAGTATTCCCAAATAAAAGGCCTGAATAAACAGCCGAATTAGATGACTTTGTCTGTAAATTTGCTGTGCTTTTAATCATAACATTATCTACAGAAATCTTTCCGCCAATATTTTGTACTAAGCCACCAAGACCTATTGTAGAAATAATCGTTCCACCAAATGTGTATCCATCAAAGTTTGCCTCAACTCCAGAAATAGAGCTTGCAAACCCGCCTACACCAGTAGTCGAAGCATTTATTTTTCCGTTTATAGTAATATCCTTAGCATTTAGATGTGTCGTATTATATATAATACCAAAACCTGTTTTGGGCTTTGTCTGAGAATTATTTGTAGCTGTTTGTTTACCAGTAGAAACCATTCCACCAATACAACCACCAAAATTTGTAGCGCCTGAATTTGTGGCATTCAAGGTTCCGTCAAAGGTATAGTCTATAATATCAATGCCTAGACCAAAGCTAGCTTCATTCCAAAGGGTTCCTTGATCCATAGACTCAATAAATCCAATCAGACCACCAACATATGAACCGCCAGAGCTTATTGCACCTGAAAAGCTATTTTTTTCAAAAATAAGATTTGTTCGACCAGATACATTAGTAAATCCACCATAACCAATCAGACCACCAACATTTATGTTGCCAGCCTTGAGAGCAGTAATCTTAACCTCACTGTGAACATTTTGTACCGTTACTCCCGCATTTTCTGTTTGGCCTTTTAACCCTATATTCGCAGCAAGTGCTCCGATGTTTTTACCATTACTATCTATCGTTCCATCTAAAATGATATCCGAAACCTTACCACCAAGAAGTAGTGGAAATAAGCCTGCGTTATCCTCATTTGTTCTTATCTGCAATGTAATAACAGGTCTGCTTACAGAATCCCATCCTGAAAACACTCCCGAAAAAGGAACTTCTTTTTTACTTGTTAGAAAACCAATTCCCTTAAATCCAGCATTGGTTAGATTGATGTCACCGGCAATACGATAATGAGCATTTTGAAGATACTCTCTCATCCTAATTGTGTCATTATAAGAAAGAACTGTTCCATCATAAGAAGCTAGCACCATATTGCTTTGTAAAAATAGATCGCTCTCTTCTAAAAGCTGCTCATCCCCACCACTTACATCATTAGAACTTACATCATTATCACTTACAGAATTTCCACTTGATAGACTCTGTACTTTATTTAGTTTGTTTTTAGGATTTTCTGCAATCTCGCCTTCGTAATTACTTTCTGGATTTATTGCATAAGCCGCCTCCATGAGGCTATATGTCTGTACCTGTGCCAGTGATTCCTGCGGAAAAGTAAAACAGGAAAGAGCTGAGCCATTCAGGGTATTAATTGCCGCCGCAAGCTGGAGAAGACTATTTGTATTACTTAATATATATGGGTCCTGAGAGGTTCCTGTTCCAGAAATCGGTATTGATAAATTTAATCTATTAAATACTGCACCACCATTGGCAATCTCTATTTCAAAGTCTTCCCCAAACTGTCGCATAACATCATCAACATATATTGAGAAGGTGTCTGTTGTATAGCACAGAGCTTGATTCGCTTCACCAATTATTAGTGCGCGGGTATTCCCTGAAATAAGGCCCGCATTAGGCAGTACTGTTTCACCTGATAGTGCAATTTCGCAGCCTACGTTTACACGGCCTACTAGTCCACCAGTCACGCCATTTTTATTTCTATTCTCAATGACACCATCTACTTTAATACTATTTGCTAAAATTCCTACATACTTCGAATTTGTCTCATCGCCTATTGTTCCATTGTAGATGCGCCCAATAATTCCACCCACTGCATCATGATTTGCACTAATAGAAAATTGACGATTCGATGCCGAACCCAAGGAAATAGACTCTAAGTTTACTGTAAGAGAAGAATCTGTTTCGTTTATTACTTCTCCTATCAAGCCTCCAAAGGCTATATTTCCTGATGAATAACTATTATCCGCTGCTACGTCTACAGAAACCTCCATATTCCTAATAGATACAGCTCCGCTTTGTGCTCCACCTGAACTAACAATTCTATTTACTAATCCACCAAACACGCCTGCGTACTCACTAGCATCTACGTCTTGGTCCGATACAGCTACATAACCCATATACAAAGAAGCTCCATCTGATAAAGTACCGAAAATGGGACGTCCAGTATACAAAATTGTATGATTAAAATTTATATTTCCATAGAACCAATAAGCCGGTTCTACACCATTACCACCAATAGAAAGTCTATTTGCAGATTGATTGCTAAAGTAAATGATTTTGGCACCATCATTTTCTGAAGATATGCTCGGATTTACCATAAAATATTTTCCAACGGAGTAATAGGGGATGTTTGCAACATTTTCGCCCAATCGAACAAAGTCCTCCTCGCTTTCTAGCACATAGGGGGACGTAATGGTTCCATTACCGAGTCTAAAGAAATACTCATCAAAGTTTGTTGCTGCATTCACCACTATATTAGGAGAAATGCTCTCAAATATGAAAATGAATGCAAGCAAAAATGCAATGAAACGTTTCATACAAATATTAGAAACGATTTCTCGCAACCAGCGCTCCTTCTCCTTTTTCATATGTACCTCCTTATAGCCAACCCAAATTCCTATAACACTATCATGTTGCGTTGGCAATAATTTCAAATGTAATATCCTCAACAGTTATTTCGCTGCTTGCATTTATTTTAAAAAATTGTAATGCAACCTTGGAAAATGCCTGCATCGGAACAATAATATAACCTTCATCTTTACTAAAAGACTTATTACTCTGTGTCTGATTAATAATAATGTTATATGCGGTGGATTCAAATTCATTGATGTAAAGTTTTTCAGGATCCCACGAAAAACGAACATACTTTGTTGCTGAACCATCATCAATCAAATTGGTTTTAAGAGTTCTTGTAACCAAGGTTCCAGATACCCCTAAATAACTCTCTCCAAAAAAAGAATTACTCTCTGCCATTTTAAATTGAAAGTCACCACTTAATTCCACAAAAAACTGATTTTGCTCTGATGTCGCTGCAATAATTTCAAACCTTATACTATCATTTGCTAGTATTTTCCCATTTTCCGGAACTACCTCGACTTGAAATTCATGCTCCACCTTCGCTTCATCACTTCCTTCTAGATAGAAGGGACCAATACGCGATACATCTGCATTTCCATCTACTGAAAACTCATAAACACCGCTGTCTAGAATTGGCGTAAGATTGTTTTTGGGTATGATTCTTACTGTATAGTCTTCCCCATATGTTTTATAGGCTATTATCTTTTGACCTTCCTCACTGATGGTTATAGGTTTTATATACAGCCCATAATATAAGTCTTGATTCGAGTTGTTATATAGCAAATCATTATTATATCCTTTTATTTGTAAATTGAAATAATATGTATTACCGTTCCAACCATTGATAAAATAGCTATTTTTATCTTCCGACAGATAGTTAGAAGTAAAATTAATTGATGCCGCCGAGATCATCGTATATTCATTTATGACCGCCGTATACTTGGCTGCTGTCATAAATGGTGTTACTACTATAAAGCTCAAAGTAGCCGCTAAAGTCATTACTCGTACCCTGCTTTTTCCTCTTATCGCCTCTAGCATTCTTTTTGCAAGAATTTCTTCTGATTCATCTGTCTTAATGCCTTCTTTTATTACAGGATATCCATAAAATAATACGAACAGGAATAATCCAAGAAAAATCATCCTCACTGGAGTTGTCATGAAGTTTAAGACACCTCCCATACTAGGAAAAACGCATATCATCCTAGCACAATACTCCTTCGGACCTATTGGATCATCTTCTTTTGTATTATCAATACCCTTTGTAATGTACTCGTTCTTATATGTACTAACGATTTGATGTGTTATAAACTCCTCACCACGGTGAAAGGTTACCACATCACCTATCTCTAATTTTTCGTATGGTGTCTCCACTACTAGCAAGACGTCCCCTTGTGAAAACATTGGGGACATACTGTTTGAGGTAACCTGGAGGAATGCCACTGGCATCCATTTTAGATGTTCCTTTAGTCCCAAACAGCCAAGTAAAATTGTCGATATATTTATAAATAGAATTACGGAGAGTAGCACGCCCATAGCATATTTTAGTGCTTTCTTTAACTTGTTCAAACTTAACTCCCCCTTCTCCATTTCTTTTACAGTCTATTATTTCACATCCATAAAGGTTGCTTCTACTAGCAGTTCTATCTTGTTGTTAAATGCTAGCTCCGCAAGCTCTTTACCAGAAAACTCTTCTGTTTCCTTTAAGATGGACAGTTTATATGCTTTGCCATCGTTATAACTCATTACACCTCCACCATCAGGATTATTAATCTGGTTAATTAATTCTTCTTTTACCTTTACCTTATACACTGCATATATACCATATGCTGGACTTGCTTTTCCCGAAGGAAATACAGGGCTTGTTACCACTTCATATGTTCCCTCAATCTCGTTGTAAATTCGATACTCTGGATTGCTAAGCTCTATGCCACTAGCCCCCTCCATCAAAGAATCATATATTTTGTAAGTGTATGGCTTGGTGTCTTCGTTACATGGAACTTTAAATAACATGTCATATTCTATTTTAGTTGCTGTCTGTTTTTTCCCTTTACTAATACCATTTTCAATTTCAAATACAAAGCTATATTCCTCTGCATCCAAGTAGAAGCTGCGATAATCTATTGTGTACAAGAATGTTACCTTCTGACCATTTGGTACCTTCACTCCTACACTTGGGTCCAAAATCAGAACTCCTGTGGATTTCGTTGAGGCCTCATTATTCGAAATGTCTTCCACGTATTCTTCTGTATCAAGCATGTTTTTTGAAGACGTTGTAACAACAATCTCCATGGTTTCTACTTCCTTCATAAACCTTGGAGAATTATCCACTTTCTTATCCTCTACAGGCCATTCCACTAATAATGAATGCGCATTTAGATTCAAGCTTCCACCCTGTAAATCAAAAAGGGCCTCACCTGTTAAATCATCCTGCCCCTGCAGCACTGTTTCTTCCGAAAAAAAACGATATTCATACCAAAGTTCTGTACTTCCCTTTTTCTCGTATTCTATAGGTTCTTCTGTTGCATAACGCACGTAATGCCCGCCGCCCTCTTCAAGTGAACTCTCCAACCAAATAGTTAACGTATATTTAAGTGGTAAATTTCTTAGTGTGCGAAGTCGAATACTATATTCTACAGTAGCTTGTGAACTATTTTCTTGATTTATCCCGTTAGCTACACAAAAGTCAAACTCTTCTGCTGTATTTACCTCTGGATCCATGGACCAAATCATACCTGGCCGATAGTTGCTTGTTTGTAATTCAACTCCAAATTTTTTTACATCTGGTGTTTCACTTAGTAAATCCTCTAAAGTATTTTCGCCTAAGATTACTGTGTTAAAATTTGCTACCCCAAAGCTTGTATAAGCTAACTTTGTATTCTGATATCGACCCAAGGTCATTCCCACAAATAAAATAACTAATAGTAGGACATAAATTCCACTTATAAGGATGACTTTCTTTTTATCCCTTCGTTTCACGTCCTACCACCCCTTTCTTATCTAATTTGAACCTGCCAGCACTGGCTTTACCTGAACGCCTGCTATTTTTACAGTTGCGTTCATATAGGGAACATAAAGGGTTGGATTCTTTCCTACCTCCGTGTCAAATGCATTATTGGCATCAATCTCTTCCTGCTGCAAAGCCGTATAGCTTCCCTCAGGTCCACTTGGTGTTGGCTTTAATTCATATATCCATTCCCAGTATATATTTATTGTCTTTGTTTCCCGTGCCTTTATAATTCCACTTAAATCATTTCCTTTATTTTCAAATTCATGCATATTCCCACTACTATCTTTATAATAAAAGAAAATTCTCTTTTGAAATTCCTCACTCATTGAGGTTTTATCTACCGTAATATAATATTCTACATCCGTTTCCGAATAATCTGCTGATAGCTTAATAGGAATATATCCAGCCGTTCCTGGAGCTGCAAGCTGTGGATTCGGATCGTTTGCTTTAGAGATCGTTGAGTACTGATATACATTAATTTTCATATCATCCAAAAGCTGATTCGCATTAAAATCCCATTGGGCAACCTCAAACTCCATACCCGAAACACTTACCATCTTCGTATACCATGCAACCGCCATATAAACAATAACAACAATAAGGAGGGTGCAAGAAATACCCAGCAAGAAAAACTTTTTTCGCAGCTGATTCATACTTGCACCCCCCCTTTACCTTTATCATTTTTTGCCTTGCTCTTGCTCTTCTATCTTTTCGGCAATTCGGCGAATTTCTTTGTTATATTCTTTTACAAAATCCCTCATGCAACTGATTGTTATCAATAGCAGCGGACATAGTATCATTAATAGGAACCCCCATCTAGTTCCTGCAAAAGCAATTACGCTACCAAGCCCCTTCATGGTACCTAATTGTAAAACCATCCGTCCAATTATGTCAGTGGAATTTACCAGCTGCTCGTCCGCCGAAAGATTTGCATCTCCCTTTGTCATATAAATAGGTTCGCCACCCTCTACCTGTACTGCAATTACTCTATGCGTATTAGGGTAACCGTAGATAGCTCTCTCTTTAGAGTAAAAGGTTATTACGTCACCTATGCTATAAGGCTGTTTTTCCTTCTTAACCACAATTAATGATCCTGTCGGAATGGTAGGTTCCATACTTCCCGTAGAAATATAAAAAATGCGATAACCAAATATGGAAACTTCTTGCGTAATCGTTGCTTGCAATATTAAAACAAAAGACAATGCAGTACTTATAATCAAGAGAAGGGTTGCCACCTTCGAAATTCTTTTGTTTTTTTCTGGCTTACTCATGTTTCTTAGCATGCTCCCTTGCCATCTTTTCTTTTTCTGCCTTTGCTGCTTTTTCACGAGCGGCTTTTATCCTTGCTTTTTCTTTTTCTCTAGCAATCTTCTCTTTTTCCGCTTGCTCTGCTCTTTCACGAGCAGCCTTAATTCTTGCCTTTTCCTTCTCTTTGGCTATCCTTGCTTTTTCAATCTGTGCCGCCTTCTCACGTGCCGCCTTAGCCCTGGCCTTTTCCTTCTCTTTGGCTAATCTTTCTTTTTCAGCCTGCGCTGCTACCTGCAAACGGGCTTCTTCTTCTATTTTGTTTTGACGATTTTCTAATAGCGTTGCAATATAGGCTTGCGTCTCTTCTATTTCCTTACGGAATAGGATTCCTCTTTGAATATCCAATTGTTCAAGACGCTCTTTTTCTTTTTCTTCACGCAGTTTTCTTGCTTCTTCTTCTTTTTGTAATCGAATACGTTCTTTTTCTTCCTCTCTAAGAAGGCGCTGACGCTCTTTCTCAGCTTCTTTTGCAAGTCTTGCCTTTTCCAAATCTTCTTGCCTTTTCTTTTCACGCATTTCCTTTTCTTTTTCTTCTACAAGGCGCATGCGCTCCGCTTCTTCTTCCTTCATTAGCTGTGCTTTGGTAATTTCCTCAACAAGCACCTTTCTAATTTCCACGTCTGGCATATCATAGTTTTTAACAATTTCTTCTATGATTTCTTTTATGAATCTAGGCTTTAAGCTCTTTTTCTTATATTTCTTATTGATATTAATATCTCTATCCTTAGGGTCTTCAAGGTAATTTTTAAGGATAATATAATTAAACAATATGCTATGATAGATATCACGAGTAAATGCTTCATCGATTACTGTGCTCTGCTCGTAAATGTTTATTTTATATCCTACATCCTTGTATGCTATAATAAAATTCCATAGCTTGTGACATGCCTTATAGTTAGGATTTTTTGCAATCGCATTTGTCCTTACTAGAGGTGGCTTAATCTTTCCATACTTAGAAACCTCTTGGGCAAAATTAGTCTGCCTAAACATTCCCAGTATGCGGTGGAGCCTTGCTATTCGCGAAAAAATAGTTTCATTCTTTTCATCTGCAGAAAGCATGTCCTCTTCCTGCTGAATACGCAAATCAATACTTGCATCTATGCTTTCATGATATGTCTTCATCTTGGAATCCATTTTTAAGAAAGCGCCAAATTCCTCGCCTATAGCTGCAAAAATAGCTTCATAACGTTTATCAACAAATTCCCATGCCATTTCTAAGAGAGTATATACAAATCTATTTTCGTAAGTATTCCAGCTATCTTCCTTAAATTTATTCATTAATCTATTTGGCCGAACGCTGTCTTCCGTTACGTTATCAATCATGTTTCCATGCTGCGCCAAATGCCTTATGGAATCTGGCGTTACCTTCTTTGCCAACGCAACATTTACAATAACTTCTTCCTGTATAATAAAGTTTCGAGGGTTTGCAATAATTTCTTCCATTGGCTTAATCACTGCCTCAATGGCCATCACCCACGCTTCGTCAACGGTCTTTTCCACCTTACGATTGGAAAATTGAAAGGTATTCTTTCCACTTTCCATAACAGCCATAAAGTAATCATAAAATTCTGTACTTGCCAAATACTTTATAACCCTGGAGGTATACTGTTTATAAATCGGATCAATTTGCTTTGCCATAAGGATTCTCCTTTCTGACTATGACATTCTCTGCATTCTGTTCAGATATTCCTTACAAATTTGCATATTGGTCTTTCCAAATGTTTTATCCAAGTAAATAACAAATTTATGTAATTCATCTTTGATAAATCCCATGTTAAGAGACTCAAATTTTCTAAGAATCTTTTTTGCTACCATAAAGTCAATTCCGTCTATTTCCGTTCCTCCACAAGCTACGTAGCAAGGAACAAAATCTTTAATCTGTTTCATAATACGGTTACCAAATGCAAGACGGAAATGTTTAATAACATAGGCATCCATTTCATCCAATTTCTTAAGATTCTCCTGAGAAATGGGATATAGCTTTTTAGCCTCATCAAACATACTCATTAAATGGTCTGCGGTAATATCAACTGGATCTGTATCAGGTGCTTCAAACGATGACGCTTTGCTATCAAGGTCGATCGGTATTGCACGGTCATAAACCTTATCCGCTACTGCGAAGGTAGAATCATCATTGTTGATGGTTCCGACAAACCAAGTATTCTTGTTTACATGAACCTTACCGCCACTAATGAGACATGGATCATTATCCCAAACTGTGGTTACAATATCAACTAACCATTCTTCAGGCCTTGGCATTTCTAGAACGGATAGCATTTCTGCAAAGTAATATTCCACACGGGCAATATTCATTTCATCTAATACAATTACATGAGGATCTTCATAATAATTTGCTTCATATATCGCTTTTAAAAATTCTGTTTCATTGAACATTTTGGTAAATTCATTAAAATATCCAAAAAGCTCTGTTCGCTCACGCCACGCAGGCTGTACTGCTGCAATTGTACTGTCTAGCTTCAAATACTTACCAAAAGAGTACGGAAGAGATGTCTTACCGGTTCCTGAAATACCCTGTAAAATTATCAAACGACACGCTCCAAGTGCTGCCACAAAATACCTAAGGATGTCAATGTTGTAATAAAGTCTAAGACGAGATGCTGCAAAGTATCTATATCTTTCACAAAACTGTTCCAAGGTAATGTCATTATCATACTCTGGCTTTTTATATTCCAATTTGTAGAAATTATCCACTTCTGTAAGTCGGAAAAAGCGGCTAGCTTCTGGAGCTACTGGCGGTGAATCCACCGTATTTCTAGTTTTATTTGCAAATGCAACTTCTTCCTGTGGCTCTTCGCCATCCTTTTCTTTATCTTCCTCTAGCTCATCCACAAATTTTGCTTGTTCATCTAAAGGCTTCATTCCCATTTCAGAAACCTTCATGGCCAAAATCTTGTCTTTTTCATAATTGAGCTTAAATACCTCTCTTGTAAGCTTTGCAACTTCTTCCTTTAACTTTTCATTTTCCTGAATAGGTGCTTTAAATCGAAAAAGCTTTTTTAATGCTTTTACTATAAAGAAAATTCCTAAGCCTATAAACGCCGCCAACAGTAGGTTTGCAATCCCCAGTAAAATCCAATCTCCTACGCCAAAATCTGGTGCATAGCTTTTAATGATTTTCATACGCATTGGATAATTCAATAGTATATTTAAAAAATTAAAAAGAGAGGAGGGAATATCCACAAAGGCTTCTAATATAAGCCCCATGTCCTGATAAAAGTATTTT
>JAVBUZ010000169.1:0-12499 GCA_031554725.1 Lachnospiraceae bacterium
CTTTCATTCCTTTTATTATCAATCATGTCCTGTACTAGCAGCGTCTAAGATCGCCGCGGAACCTGTAATGATATCTTCTTCCTCAGCTAAATCAAAATAATATTTTACAATATCTCTTGTGGTTTGTGCTGCATAATCTGAGGAATATCCAAATGCTATACGTACTGCCAAAGCAATTTCTGGCTCTTCATATGGTGCATAGCCTACAAACAAAGCATGATCCGAACGGCTCTTACTTTCCTGTGCGGTACCCGTTTTACCAGCTACATGAACTGTTAAATCAGAAAAATATGCCTTTGCCTCTACCACTTTTCTCATCCCGGCATGAATCGCATCCCAATAGCTTGTTGGCATATCAATGACACTACGTACATCTGGTTCAAAAACGGTTTGTATTTTTCCTTCTGCATCTGTTGTTTTTTCCAATAGTGTCAGGTTAAAACATGTACCATTATTGGCAACTGCTGTAACATATCTTGCTAGTCCTACGGTGGTAAAGTTGTTATTACCTTGTCCAATTGCTGACTGAATCGGTAATTCCGTAGATACCTGAGGCGCATTTTCTACAATTTCAATGCCTGATTTTTCTGTAAGCCCATATAAATCGGCGTATTTTGCTAATGTATCTAGACCTGTCTGTGCATCATAAGAACCATTTATAAAACTCATTTTATAACCCATCTCATAAAAGAAGTAGTTACAGGATTTCTGTATAGCACCAGTTACATTTAAAGCACCATGAGCGCTTGGAAAAATCCAACATTTAGGTGAAGGTGTAACCGCCGTAAATTCACCCAGACAGCTAATCGTTGAGGTAGTTGTAATAATACCTTCATTTAATGCTGCTGTAGCTGATACCATCTTGTAGGTAGAACCTGGTGCCGTTCTTTGCTGTGTGGCATGACTCCACAAAGGCTCTGATTTATCTGTACGTACTTTGGCATAGTATTCTGCATTAGACATTTTGTTATTGTCATACCCCGGATAGGAAACCAGTGCTCGTACATCTCCAGTTTTTACATCCACTATAACCGCAGAACCACTACATGGATCCATCGCAAGCTGTGCTGGTGTTACCTCCAAATTGCTAATACGATTTAGCATAAATTGATATGGTGTAATTTGATTATTGAATAGCTTTTCTACATCCACTTCATCTAGCTCAACTAAATTTTGCTCACATAAAATATAGCAAATCTGTTTTCCGGAAATAACATCTGCCTTAATCATGTACTTGTAAAGCTTTTTCTGAAATTCTGTTGTATAATCTAATATTTCAAATATGCATTCTAAGACTTGGTTATAGATTTCTTCCGAATCTGCGTATTGACTATTCAAGTCAATCTTTGTAACATCCACCCAATTCATTGAAATAGCATAAGATAAATATTCACTAAGACTTATTGTTTCCTCTTTTGTCCACGCTATGTATGTAGCATCCGAAGTATTGATTGCACTACTAACCAAAATTCCTTTATCCATTAAATAGGTTATGATATTACTTTCATATACCTGATATTCTACACTTAATTTATTATAAGGAGTCTTTTTAGAAGTAAGTTCTTCTTCAAGCTTTGCGTACACCTTTTCCTTATATCCAACATAGCTCTCATATACCGCTTTTTCTGTATCAGTTGCATCTGCCGCTGTAAAGTGGTCCATATTAATGACACTATTATTAATCAGCGCAAAATACACATCATAGATAGGAATCAGGGGATTACTGCTACTTCCAGTTGGGGTTTTATATTCCTTGATATTTCTGATGTTATTAACCAAGATACCTGCTATTTTTTGCTCCAAAATATTATAAACAGCTATCTGTAAATCTCGATCTAAGGTCAGGTAAACAGAATCACCAGCAACAGCATCATGAGATTCCTCTGCATTAATGCTAATAACCTTACCAGTATTGTTAACATATACCGTTTGAATCCCCTTTGTTCCTTGTAAGGTGGTTTCCATATAGGATTCAATTCCAATTTTACCTACAATATCATTCATGGAGTAACGCTTGCCGTCTCCGCCTTCTTCAAGATCCAAATTATTATAGCTTTCTATTTCATCTGTAGTTATCTTACCCGTATATCCAATAACATGTGAAAAATAGGTACTATCTACATATCTTCTAACGGTATCCTCTTCAATGGTAACACCATCCAGTTCATTGATGTTTTCCATAATCGTTGCAACGGTTCTTTCGTTAACATTCGTTGCAACGGTGGTACCCATATACTTTTGGAAGGAGGTAAGACTCATTGCGTATCTAATGGTAACGATTTTAAGAGTTTCTTCTTTGCTATAACCTTTTCCTGGAATAAAATCACTTTTGGTATTGTTTTCTTCCGCATAATCTCCGATGGCATATTTTTTGCTTCCTGCCATAAAATCCATAATTTCATCAGGGGTTGCAGTCTTTTGCGTCTCTGTTAAATCCTTTACATAGCGGAGGCCAAAAATATCTGCTTTAAAACGCAGTATTTTAGTTTCCTCTGTAGCTTCAAATTCATATTGGTTGTCCTCGTTTAGCACAATACCAAAATCCGTTACTATTGAGTCTCCATTTATTTCAATCATCTTTATCAACGAATAAATATTGCTATTTAGCTGCTTGTTTTTGGATTTGCCTGTAGTCTCGTAAACGTCTTCAATTTTAACAGAATAGGCTAATTCGTTATATGCCAATATGTTTCCATTTTTGTCATATATATCTCCTCTAGTAGCTGAAATTTCTCTTGTTTTCTTACTTTCAAGTAGAAAATCCTCCAAATATTCTTGACCGTGTATAATCTGCAAATCAAAGAGACGATATAGCAATATACCGCCTAATGCCAGAAATACTAGAAAAAGTACTGTTAACCTGCTCGTGATTATATTTATAATTGATTCTTTTATTCTATCAAATGAATTTCTGGGCACCTTTTTTCTCCCTTGTTTCAAGTCGCACATTGATTGTCAAAATAATAGGGTACAAAATTAGAGTTACTAATGTTGTATAAACCACCTCTGGTAAAATAATTGTCTTAAAATAATAAATAAAGTTTAAGCGTCCCCTTAGTAAAAAGAAGAAAACGTAGCTGATTATATCAAAAGACAAATTACTTACAATAATAAGAGCCATCGGTAACTTGATATCTTCTGGATAAAATATTCCAGAGAATTTACCATTTAAAAATCCGATATACATTAAGAGTAACGCTTGAAAGCCTACAATGTCACCAAAACATACATCACATAAAAGCCCACATAAAAACCCGATAGCTAAGCCTTCCTTTTCCCCTCGCATAAAACCAAAGGAGGAGGTCAAAATAATGACTAGGTTGGGAACAATTCCACCAAATGCTAAGCTTTGAAAAAAAGTTGATTGTAATAAAAAGCACAGCATAATCATAATTCCGACTGTAATATATCTTCTCATACTTTCTCCTTTTCTTACATTTTTTTTACTCTTCAACCGTTTGCTTTAGCTGAGTAATAACTAAAACAATATCTAAATGCTCAAAATCTACTGCAGGTGTTAAATATCCTGATTTTGTTAATTTGTTGGCATCCAAACTAATCTCACTAATATAACCAATCAATATATTGGGTAAATACTTCGGACTAATGTTAGATGTAACAATTTTATCTCCAACAGCCACTTTATTATTTTTGTCTAGGAGCTGTTCAAAGCGAATTACACCTCTTTGCATAGACTCAAGCTCACCAGAAACAATCAGATTATCCCCTGTTGAAAGAATCTTACCGCTTGCGTTGGAGTTGTCAGAAATAATCGAAACCACCTTTGCCCAGTTAGGACCAACGGCAATAATTCTTCCTACTAAACCGCCTTCCGCTATAACATTCATGTCTACACAAATGCCGTCGTCACTTCCCTTATCAATCATAAAGGAATGATACCAGTTTCCGGTATCTCTGCTTATAATTCTAGCACCCACTTTTTCATACTGGGAATATTGTTCGTCTAATTTAAAGAGCGCTCTTAAATTACTTAGCTCATATTTTTCTTGTTGTAATGATATGTTTTCAACGGTTAAGTCGGCTATTTGCTGCTTAAGACTTGCATTTTCATCGATTAGCTCACGAATCTGCACAAGCTCTTCTGAACGCGTACTTATGTATCCGCCTACGGTGCTTATACCTTTTTGAAAAGGTACCACCACATAGCCGATTGCTGTATTTAATGGCGCATTAAATATATCTGTGCTAAAGGTTAATAGCATCATTCCTGTACATAGAATTGTTAAAATAAAAAGGAGATATTTACTTGGTAATGTAAACCTCTCCCCTTTTCTTTTTATTATTGGGCTCATTTACTCATTCCTTCAATTGCATATGCAACGGTTTTGTAGTTATCCTCATTAATGATTTTTGATAAACCAACTGCAACACTGGTTAATGGATTATCGGAAACATTTACCTTTAATCCTGTACCCACGTTAAGCTTTTGTGCCAAATGATTTACCTGAGATGCTCCCCCAGTTAAATAAATACCATGTCGGTAGATGTCTGCTGCAAGTTCAGGTGGTGTTCTCTCTAAAATCACCTTTACGTTATCAATAATTGTATTAAAGTGCTCACCTAAGCAATCATCCACTAATTTTGTGGGAATTTCTCTTTCAACTGGAAGACCTGTTACGATATCTCTACCATAAACAATAGCTCCTCTTCCCTCTTTTTCCAACTCGCAAAGGTTAATTTTAACGTTTTCAGCAGTCTTTCCACCAATTATTAGCGAAAACTCTTTTCTAACTGCTGAACGAATTGCCTCGTCAAATTTTAGCCCGCCTACTTTAATCAGCTTGCTGAGTACAATTCCGCCAAGAGATAAAATAGAAATTTCGGTAGTATCATAACCTACGTTTACCACTAAAACACCTTGTGAATTCTTAACATCAATATCCATTCCTAGACCATCTGCAACAGCTTTTTCTACTACCATAATTTTTTTAGCTCTTACATTGGCATCCTTTACCAAGTCATAGAATGCTCTTTTTTCTACTTCTGTAACATCTGTTGGAACTGCAATAAAATAATCTGCTGCTTTCGTATTTCCCTTAGATAAGTCGGTTACAAAGTAACGAATTAGGGTCTCCATATTTTTAATGTCTGCAATGACACCATTGCTTAATGGGTATGAAATATGAATGTTGGCAGGTGCCTTTTCATACATTTCAAAAGCTGAGTCACCATATGCAAAGAGTGTGTTTTTGTTCTCTATTGCAATCATATTTTTTTCTATGCTGATATTATCATCATTTCTACTATAAATTTTTATATTGTTGGTACCTAAATCAATACCGAATACATTGTTGGCCAAAGTGACAACCCCTTTCTATATTAAACCTTGTTCTTTAAAACTAATATACTTGTTATCTCCAATAATGATATGATCTATGAGTGGTAATTCCATTTTTTGTCCTAAATTTTTTATACACTCAGTCACCCTTATATCTTCTTGGCTAGGTGTAGGATCTCCACTGGGATGATTGTGGATTAAAATCATCTGAACCGCCTCTACTCTTAATGCTTCAATAAAAATATCTCTCGGCGATATCAATGCCATCCTCACGGTTCCACTAGAAAGCTCTGTCTCCTTCATAAGATGCCCTTTTGCGTTAAATAGCATCAGACACACACATTCCGTACTTTTATGCCTAAGTTTTTCCATCCAATAGGATGCTACCGTTCCAGAACGCTGAAAAACCATGTCACTCCATGCTTTTGTAGTTGAAATTCGTTTAGATAACTCTGTAATACATTTTAGCTTTACTGCTTTTACAGGTCCTACGCCCTTTATCTGCAATAATTGCTCTAGGCTTATGTTGTATAAGCCAAGTAAGCCTTGTTTTCCACAGGCCGCCTTTTCCAAAATACGGCTGGCAAGCTGGGTTGCATTACATTCTTTCGTACCAGTCCTTAAAATGATGGCAAGTAATTCTACATCCGTAAGGCTTTCAGCCCCCATACTTGTAAATTTTTCATAAGGCTGTATCATGCCATTTTCAAGTAGTTCATTTCCCTTTGATGTTTGATTCATACGTCTCCTAATGCTTCTTTTAGACGAATCCTCGCAACTATCTGATAAATTTATATACTACCAATGAAAGAATTACTCCAATCACACTGGCTATGGTTATTTGCACCTTAAGACCAAATGTTAAGATAATAAATCCTAAATCTAGTTCTACCGGATTGCTTAATCCAAATGCCTGTCCATAGTTTAACCAAGTGCCCGCAAAGTAAGTTCCAATAAATCTACCGATTACAAACCCCACCAAAACCAAAAGTAACAACGTCCAATTGATTCTCTTCAATTTTATTCCCTCTCCTTAGTAAATAACGTCATACATAAACTGCATAACTATAGATAATATTATCACAGTTCCCAATTTATGTATATAAAATTCACGGAAAAAGTTTCGACACAATTTTCTTATTTACGCACATTTGAAGGCTTTTTAAAATCCCTAATTTTGCATGCTGCCATGTAAGTCCACCCTGAAAATAAACGGCATAGGGAGGTTTTATTGGTCCATCTGCGCTTAATTCAATCGATGAACCAGATACAAATGCTCCTGCCGCCATAATTACCTTCGCATCGTAGCCTGGCATCTCCCAAGGTTCTGGAGTAACATGGCTATCAACGGGTGCTGCTGCTTGAATGCCTTCGCAAAAAGCAATGACACCTTCTGGAGTTCCAAAGGTTACTGCTTGTATAATATCGTGTCTACTTTCTGTAGAATTAGGTACTACCGCAAAGCCTAATTTTTCATAAATATTTGCCGCAAAAATCGCACCTTTTAGAGCGCCAGCCGTTACTGTTGGTGCCAAGAATATCCCTTGGTAAAAGCTACTCATTACTCCTAAAGATGCCCCTACTTCTTTTCCCAGTCCTGGTGATGTCAAGCGAAATGCCGCATTTTCAACGCACGCCCTTTTTCCAGCAATATATCCACCAATAGGTGCTAACCCACCGCCGGGATTTTTTATCAGAGAACCTACCACCATATCTGCTCCTACGTCAGAAGGCTCTCTTTCTTCGACAAATTCTCCGTAACAGTTATCAACCATGCAAATAACATCTGGTTTTATGTTTTTCACAAATGCAATAAGCTCACCAATGCGTTCTACCGACAAGGTTGGTCTTGTTTGATACCCTTTAGATCTTTGAATGGTGACTAATTTTGTTTTTTCATTGATAGCCTTTTTAATATTCTCAAAATCAAAGCTTCCATCTTCTAGTAAGTCTACCTGTTTATAGGAAATACCATATTCTTTTAAAGAGCCCTTTGACTCACGTATTCCAATTACCTCTTCCAAGGTATCATATGGCTTTCCTACTGGGGAAAGCAGCTCATCTCCAGGGCGAAGATTGCTAAATAACGCTAACGCTAAAGCATGAGTTCCACAGGTTATCTGTGGTCTTACCAGCGCATCCTCTGTATGAAAAATCGAGGCATATACTGCTTCTAGAGTATCTCTACCTAAATCATTATAGCCATAGCCCGTGGTGCCAAGCAAGCATGCTTCACTTACATGATGCTCTTGCATTGCTTTAACTACCTTCAGTTGATTGTATTCAGCTATCTGATCAATTTTGCGAAAACGCTCTTCTAGCTGCTTTGCTATTTCTTCACCAAAATCATAAACCTGACTGGAGATTCCCATCTCTTCGTACATTTTTTTAATTTCCATTTGCATGTTAAATCTTCTTTCCTATACATTCCTGCATATATGCAAGTATTTTTTCATCGTCATAATTAAATTCATTTTTATCTAACCAAATAATATCCTTTTCACGCCGAAACCATGTAAGCTGTCTTTTCGCAAAATGTCTGGTATCACGCTTTATGAGATAGATGGCTCTTTCTAGGGAAATTTCGTCCTCTAGATAAGCCAAGATTTCCTTATAGCCTAACCCTTGCATAGATATTAGTCCTTTATGGCACCCCATCGCCTTTAGCTTAGTCACTTCTTCCACAAGCCCCTCTTCCAGCATTTGGTCTACTCTTTGGTCAATTCGTTCATAAAGCTTATTTCTTTCATCATTTAAAACAAAGTAGCAGGAAGAAAACGCCGCTTCCTTTGCTCTTTCCGTCTCATTGTGCTCAGAAATCTTCTGTCCCGTTAGGTGATGAAATTCTAGTGCTCTAATCACGCGCTTTACATTGTTTTGGTGTATTGCAAGAGATGCTGCTTCATCTACTTCCCTAAGCATTTCGTGTAATTTATGAACCCCATCTTCTAAAAGCGCTATTTTTTCTAGTTCATCTCGATACTCTGTATTTTCTTCATTTTCAGTAAAATCAATGTCATATAGAATTGCCTGAATATAAAAGCCGGTACCGCCAGTTAAAATTGGAATTTTCCCTGCGGCATATATTTTTTCAATACTTTCCATACAGAGTTTTTGAAATATAACCACATTAAAATCCTCTGTTGGTTCTAAAATATCAATGAGATGATGCTTCACTCCATCCATCTCCTCCACTCGAATTTTTGCCGAGCCTATGTCCATATGCTTATAAACCTGCATGGAATCTGCTGAGATAATTTCACCATTTATTTTTTTCGCTAAGGCAATCGATAGCTTCGTCTTTCCTACTGCCGTTGGTCCTGTAAGAACCACCAAAGGTTTGCTCATTTTAACTCCTTTTAATGCGAACTTATTCGCTATACAATACGCTTAAACTTCTTTTCAATCTCATATTTGCTCATCGAAATGATGGTTGGTCTTCCGTGCGGGCAATTATAAGGATTGTCTAATGTAAGAAGCTGTTCAATTAAAGCTTCCATTTCCAGTCTTGAAAAATGGTGATTGCCTTTTACTGCCGCCTTACATGCCATAGAAGCAATCTTCTCTTCCACAACTGTTAAATTACCAATCATATGACCTTCTGCTAGTTCATCCAAAACCTCTATGAACATTTCCTTTTCATTACATCCATATAATTCCATGGGCACACTTCTAAGGGCAATTTCATTTCCACCAAATTCTTCCATCTCAAAGCCTAACTTTTCAAAGGTTGCAAAGTTTTCCTTTAATACTTGTTCTTCTTTTGCCGTAAGCGTCAAAATAATCGGGGGATTTATGGTTTGTGCCTCCGCTTTTTTTTCTTTAAGCTGTTGAATTAATTTTTCGTACTTCACCTTTTCATGTGCTGCATGCTGATCCACAATAAATAGCTTGTCTCTAAAGCCTAAAAGCCAATAAGTATCAAATATCTGCCCCAAGATGTTGTACTCTTCCTTGTTCGTCTCAGCCAGCATTTTCTCCTCAAAAAAGTCCATTTGCACTGGTTTTTCAATGATTACCTGCTCCCTAGCCTTGATTACATTTGCATGTTTTATATCATTTTTTGGTACTTCGGTACTACTTTTCCCGCCAACGACTCTATTCCATATTGGATTTTGCAATACATCTTGCATATTAGGCTTTTGTGCCTCATATTTCATATCTTCGCTTACTTTAAACTGCTCTGTACGTTTGGCTTCAAAAGGCTCTGGCGTGTATTCTTTGGTCTTTTCTACATCTTGTGTTTGTGATTTTTCTTCTAAAACCACTTCTGGAATCATCTCTTTTACTTTTAACGCTGCTGATACAGAGCTAGCAATAAAGTCATAAAACAGATTTCCATCCGAAAAGCGTACATCCATTTTCGTTGGATGTACATTTACATCCACTTGCTTTGGATCTATTTTTAAATGAAGCACTGCAAATGGAAATTTATGCTGCATCAAATACTCTCTATAGCCTTCTTCAATTGCTTTTGCAATAATTTGACTCTTAACATATCTGCCATTAATAAAATAATTTTCAAAATTTCGATTGGAACGGTTGAGGTTAGGCTTTCCTAGATAGCCTTGTATTTCCATCCCCTTAAAGGAGCTTGTAATCTCTGCAAGATTAAGGCTAACTTCTTTTCCATAAATTCGATAAATAACCTCTTTCAAATTTCCATTTCCTGAGGTATGAAATTTCACCTGTCCGTTCATTTGTAGTTTAAAAGAAACATCAGGTCTTGATAGTGCCATATGCTCCATTAATTCTGCAATGTAGCCGCCTTCTGTTACTGGTTGTTTTAAAAATTTTCTTCTTACTGGGGTATTAAAGAAAAGATTTCTTACAATAATTGTGGTTCCATCAGGTGCACCCACATCTTCGAATGCCTTTTCTGTTGCCCCTTCTAAAACAAAATGAACACCTGTTAAGGTTTCTTTTGTTTTGGTAATCACTTCAAGTTTGGATACCGCCGCAATACTAGACAAAGCCTCACCGCGAAAGCCTAGGCTGGAAATGGAAATTAAATCCTCGGCAGATCGAATTTTACTGGTTGCATGACGTAAAAAAGCATTTCTTACCTGCTCCTTTTCAATTCCAGTACCATTATCCGTAATTCTTAGAAATTCTATTCCGCCTTCCTTGGTTTCCACCGTGATGGCAGTAGCACCTGCATCAATAGCATTCTCCACTAACTCTTTCACTACACTAGCTGGTCTTTCTACGACTTCACCCGCTGCAATCTTATCAATTGTTTGAGAATCCAATACTTGAATATGTGGCATATACATCCTCCTTACCAGCGATTATTTATCTTGTTTTGCAAACGATAAAGTGTATTTAACGCATCCATTGGTGTCATGTTTGCTACGTCCGTTTCTTTTAGTTCCTTTAACACATCTTCATCTGTTACCGTATCAAAAAGAGACATTTGTGATAAGTCAACCTCATCATATTGCAATCCCTTCTTAGCTTTACCTTCGCCCTTTATATCTACTGCTATATTTTGAATTTTTTCGGTAATATCATTGTCGCTTAATTGCTCAACAATTTCTTTTGCACGGTCGATGACCATATCTGGCACCCCGGCTAGCTTTGCTACTTGAATACCATAGCTCTTATCAGCACCGCCCTTGATAATCTTACGTAAAAAGACAATGTCATCGCCACATTCTTTTACTGCTATACAGTAATTGTTTACATTGTTCATCTTACCCTCTAGCTCTGTTAACTCATGATAGTGGGTGGCAAACAAAGTCTTTGCACCTAATAACTTTCGATTACTGATATGTTCAATTACTGCCCATGCAATGCTTAAGCCATCAAATGTAGAGGTACCTCTTCCGATTTCATCGAGAATTAGTAGACTATTAGAGGTTGCATTTCGTAAAATATTGGCAACTTCATTCATTTCTACCATAAAGGTTGATTGTCCACTTGCCAGATCATCAGAAGCACCGACGCGAGTGAAAATTCTATCTACCATACCGATATTTGCACTTTTTGCTGGTACAAAGCTTCCCACCTGTGCCATTAATACGATTTGAGCCACTTGACGCATATAGGTTGATTTACCAGCCATATTGGGTCCTGTAATTACGGATATACAATTGCTTCCATTATCTAGATAGGTATTATTAGAAATAAACATATCATTGTCAATCATTTGTTCGACTACTGGATGCCTACCATCCTTAATATCAATAATGCCCTTTTCATTTAGCTTTGGTCTTACATATTGATTTCTTTCTGCAACCACAGATAAAGAAGAAAATACATCTAAGCTGGCAATTGCTTTGGCAGTCCGCTGAATCCTATCCATTTCACCTGCAATCGCATCACGAATTTCTACAAACAAATCATATTCCAAAGTACAAAGCTTGTCCTCCGCATTTAGAATCGTATCCTCTAGCTCTTTAAGCTTTGGTGTGGTATACCTTTCTGCATTGCTTAGGGTTTGCTTTCTAATATAGTCATCAGGAACCAGATTCATATAGGAATTAGTAACTTCAAAATAATAACCAAATACTTTGTTGTACTTAATCTTTAGATTCTTTATCCCTGTTCTTTCTCTGTCTTCGTTTTCTAAATCTGCCAGCCAATTTTTTCCTTCTTTTTTTGCATTACGCAGGTTGTCAATTACATCATCAAAGCCTTCTTTGATAATACCACCCTCACGTATAGAAATTGGTGGTTCTTCCTCAATGGCATTGTCAATCAAACGAAAAATATCATCTAGTCCGTCCATTTCACCATTAATATCTGTTAATAGCTTAGACTTTAAGCTTGATAGCACTGTTTTAATATGTGGTAGCATCTCCAGCGAATTTCTAAAAGCAATTAAATCCCTAGGATTGGCAGTTTTATAGCTTACTCGTCCAAGAAGTCTTTCCAAATCATAAATAGGATTCATGTACTCCCTTAGTTCATCTCTAGAACAAGCGTCCTTATTTAATTCTTCAATCGCATCCAAACGTTCTTCTATGGCTTCTTTTTCTATCAACGGCTGCTCTACATATTTTCTAAGAAGTCTTCCACCCATTGCTGTCTTTGTCTTGTCAAGCACCCAAAGAAGAGAACCACGTTTTTGCTTCTCTCTAATGGTTTCTGCTAACTCAAGATTTCTTCTTGTTGCACTATCTAGCAGCATGTATTTACTTGTAAGATAGGGATAAATATGAGTCAAATGATTTAACGCCGTTTTTTGAGTATCAT
>JAVBUZ010000036.1:0-4507 GCA_031554725.1 Lachnospiraceae bacterium
TAGCTTTTGCTGTATCCATCTGCCACCAACTCCGTTAATCTGGAAGGTTGAGAAAGAAACATCATTTAAGCTAGCCGTACACACCATTTGTGCTCTTTCACTTTCTACAGAGGTCATCTTAATAAGTACATTATATACACCTGCTTTCTTTGCAGTCAGTCCAAACTCCTTCACACCCTCTAAAGCCAAGCCATAAACTTCTCTTATTGGAACAATGATGCTTTCACTTCTATTTACTGCTCGTGGAAGCTTATCATTTTCCACCTTGCTCCCTGCTATAATCTTTAAGATAGTAGGTGCTTTTACCTCTCTAGTTGCCGCTGGTGCATCTAATAAGAAGCGAATAATATTTATCGCACATCTTTGTAATTCACCGACTGTCAGCTTACCATTTTCAAGAGCCTCTAAGGTATTATCTTCGTGTGCATTAATTTCTGCACCATTATTGTTTACTACCATGAATACATCATTCTGAGCACGAACCATAGACCGCGTATCTTTAATGGTTGGGTTTCCACCTTCCTCTACGTCATTCATGGTTGCCCACCAGTCTGTCATAACAATGCCCTTATATCCCCACTCGCCTCTAAGGATTGTAGTATCTAGGTCATAGTTAGAAGCTGTCCAATGGCCATTTAATGGATTATATGCCGTCATAATAGATTGGGCATTTCCCTCTTTTACTGCCATCTCAAAGCCCTTCAAATAAATCTCGCGTAGTGCTCTTTCAGATACAACGGCATCTACCGTTTGACGTCCAGTTTCTTGACTATTACACGCAAAATGCTTTACGGTTCCTTCCGCCCCATGCTTTGCTATTCCTCGCACCGTTGCTGTGGCAAAAGCGCCCGTTACATAAGAATCTTCAGAGAAATATTCAAAATTTCTACCATTTAAAGGATTTCTATGAACATTAATTCCTGGTCCTAGAAGGGTATCAATTTCATTACGAAGTAATTCCTGACCTTGCAACGTAAATAATTCTTCTACTAAATCCGTATCCCAAGTACATGCAAGCAAGGTTCCAATTGGCAGCTGTGTTGCTTTTGCTCCAGTATCCATACGTATGCCTGAAGGTCCATCTGCCGCACAGCCAATGGGAATTCCATACTCCAATAGGCTATCACTAACACCGCCAAAGGCTGCTGCCGTTCCTGGTGTTACCTTTGGAGAACACATCCCCTCTCCTCTTACAATAATTGCCAGCTCTTCCTTGGTAAACTGGGCTACAAATTCTTCTACGCCCGCCTTCTTTGCTAAAACATCTTGAAACTTAATTCCTCTATTTCCTGTTATTTCATAACCTGCTGGAAGATTCTTTATAATACGCTCATTGATATCTACGGTATTAAGTGGTACCTTTTCATACATAATTTCATAGGTACCATCTTCCTTTTCTTTTCCTGGTTTTATTCTCTCAAATCCTTCTGTTGGGGCTGCTGCCTGACTCAATGACTCAATTACCTTACATTCAGCTAATGTAAATCCAGCGTCCTCCTTACCATTAGCCACTACCCTTACTTGCTCAAGTTGTCTAACACTATTGCCTAGGTAGAAATAATAGCTTCCTTCCTCTAATACATACGCAGAAGCACTTTCATCATAAGATGCTAAACGACTCATTGGAACCGTAATTTTAAGGTTCTGAACTTCTCCTACCTCTAAAAGCTTGGTTTTCTGGAAGCCAACTAAACTCTTACTTGGTTTTCCTAGATGCCCCTGTGGAGCTTTTACATAAACCTGCACTACTTCTTTTCCCGCACAGTTTCCTATATTCTTTACTTTCACTTCAAAAGAAGCCTCATTTTCACTCATGATACATGAATCAGCATCAATTAAAAATTCTGTATAAGAAAGTCCAAAGCCAAATGGGAACTGCACCTTATCTGGTGCAAAGGTTTCAAAATAGCGATAACCAACATAAATATCTTCTATGTAATAGCTTTTTTCTCTGTTTCCATATCCCTTGGTTGAAGGGTAGGCGTCAAGCTCATATGCAATCGTATCTGTTAATTTTCCCGAAGGGTTTACTCTTCCAGTCAAAACATCCACGGCCGCATTTCCACCTTCAATTCCTCCATGCCAAAGATAGATTACCGCTTTTACTTTCTCCTGATATAGTGGCTTTTCCATCCAGCTCATATCTACAATATTAGAAACGTTTAATGCAACTACCACCTGTTTAAAATGACGACATACGGTTTCTAGCATTGTCTCTTCATCCTTGGTAAAACGATAGCTACCAGGCAAATCTGCATTGTCCTTATCTTCCCCAGCTGTTCTGCCGATTACAATTAGAGCCTTTTCAGAAGCCAATGCTGCTCTCTTAGCTATTTCATCTGTAACCAGCATTTCCTCTTGATTCCATGGTTCAGCTGCCCAAGCACCGCCGCCATTATCAAAAGGATGTGCCTCTATGAAGTCTTTATAAGTCTTTACAAGCTCCTGATTAATCAAAATCTCTGGCGCATTTGCAAAGCCATCAAGTAAATTTGTGGTGTATGCCACATGAACTGCACCGCCTGAACCAGTTCCACTTCTATAATAGTCAATCTGGCTCCTTCCAAAAATAGAAATCCTCTCTCCTTTTCTCAAAGGAAGTACCGCCTCTTCATTTTTAAGTAAAACCGCACCTTGAGCTGCCGCAACGCGACTAAGCTCTGCAAGTCCTTCCATGGGAACTCCGATTAATGTTTCATTTTTCTTTTCCATTTCGTACCATCCTACCTTACTTATAATTCTTGAAACACAAAATATTCTGCTTTCATATATCCGCCTGTGTTGCCAATTTCATTTACCGCAAAAAGACCTGCCTTAACTCCTACCCAGCGTCCTGCTGTGGTTTCGATTGTTTCGCCAATCGCATCCCAGCTCTTTTCATCTAGGCTATAAGAAAAGGAAACCTCTGTAGAATCCTTTACAACCATGCGTATGAATACTGTGTTCGTATCTAAAGTGTCATATTTTTTTTCTACTTCATTGTCCTTAGTCCACTCACCTATTCGCTGTACAAACTGCTTCTTACCCTCTTTCATGAAAACCGCTAAGTCTGTATAGATTCCCCCTAAAGAAACCATACCGCAAACATCGCCTTCTACCATACCGCTCAAGTCTAGCTTTGTGGTAATCATAAACTCTGGTGCTGGCCATTTCTGTAAAAGTAGGTTGCTAATATCACATACCTGGGCTTTGGGATCTTTTTCTTTGGCATAAAGAGTTATTCCACCCTCCCCTAAGCTATACCAATCTTTTTTATAGTTAGCATTCCATTGCCACTGTAATCCTAACACATTTTCATCAAAGAAATCCGAGTCCGCTGGTGCATCTATCGGATATGTGTTTCCTACATTGGGCTTCTGATAAGATAAAACTGGCTCACCACAACCATTTTCATCCTCGTTAATGCCAATAATTGGCCAATCATCCACCCAACGCATTGGCTGTAAATGAACAATACGTCCTGCATTTCCGACATCCTGAAAGTGGATAAACCAATCCTCCCCTGAAGGAGTGTCAATCCAAGCTCCTTGGTGAGGTCCATTTACCGAAGAGCTACCTTGATGCATTACAATTTTTTCTTCATATGGTCCCCATATATTTTTTGAACGAAGTACCGTCTGCCAGCCCGGCTTAACCCCACCTGCTGGTGCAAAAATGTAATAATATCCGTTTCTCTTATAAAGCTTTGGCCCTTCAATGGTAGGCTGTGTTTCACTTCCATCATAAATATGCTTGCCATCACCTAATACATCCGTGCAATCTGGTTTCATCGGTGAAAGATGCAAAATACTCTTAAAACCAATTCTACTTCTTGCAAAGGCGGTTACCATATATGCCTGTCCATCATCATCCCAGAAAGGGCATGGATCAATCCATCCCACTACCTTTCTTACAAAAGTAGGTTCATCCCAACCTTTAAATGGATCTTTAGACTTTACCATAACAATTCCTTCATCTGGTAGAGGAATAAATATATAGAAAATCCCCTCATTATATCTAATGGCTGGAGCCCATGCGCCGCATCCGTGCATCGGCCTATCGTAGTAATCAAAAGGAAGCTGCTCAAACGCATAACTAATCACCTTCCAATTAACTAAATCCTTAGAATGTAGTACCGGCACCGCTGGTGTATTACAAAAAGAAGAGGCTATCATATAATAGTCTTCCCCTACTCTAATCGCATCTGGGTCTGAATAATCTGTGTATAAAATGGGGTTTTTATACGTTCCGTCACCTTGGTCTGCAATCCACATTTTTTTAATGTTACTTCTATCCATATTAACCTCCATTTTTCCTTATATCTATATATTTTTGGGCTTTTAGAATATTATCTGTCATATAATGTTCTGTGTCAAACAATTAAGACAAATAAATTAAATAAACTTCTCTTGACAGAACCATTAACCATCTGCTATACTAAACTAGTATTCTAACGGAGTCATAGATCTCACATATTTTTGTATGTCTTTGGTCTTAGCGAGGATTTACAAAAATATGTGATTTTTTT
>JAVBUZ010000052.1:0-32588 GCA_031554725.1 Lachnospiraceae bacterium
GATTTTCGTGTTCGGTTTTGAAGGTATGAATCTTCAAACTAACATTTTCCTCGATAGCTCAATGGTAGAGCACACGGCTGTTAACCGTGGGGTTGTAGGTTCGAGCCCTACTCGGGGAGCTTTTTTATGGAAATATAAGGAGGTAGTGCAATGGGCGTATTGTCAACACTTAAGCCAAGCAAGGTATTTTATTATTTTGAAGAGATTTGTAAGATTCCACATGGATCAGGAAATGTAGAGAAGATAAGTGATTATTTGGTGAGCTTTGCCAAGGAAAAAAAGCTTTTTTATATTCAGGACGAGCTAAAGAATGTAATTATTATAAAAGATGCAAGTAAAGGATATGAAGGGGAACCAGCAGTAATTATCCAAGGCCATATGGATATGGTTGCGGTTAAAAAGCCAAATTGTCCAAAGGATATGGCGACAGAGGGACTAGATATAAAAGTAGATGGCGACAAGATTTATGCAGAGGGTACAAGCCTTGGCGGAGATGATGGTATAGCAGTTGCTTATGCATTAGCTTTGTTAGATTCTGAGGAACTAAAGCATCCACGTTTAGAAGTGGTAATAACAGTGGATGAAGAGGTAGGAATGGATGGCGCAACCGGTATTGATCTATCTATGCTAAAAGGAAACCGTCTATTAAATGTGGATTCGGAAGAGGAAGGGATTTTTCTTACTAGCTGTGCAGGTGGTGTAAGGGTAGATAGTTTTGTTCCTTATGAAGTAAAGAAAAAGACGGGTGTTTCTTACCGTGTTAGTGTAGAAGGGCTTTTGGGCGGTCACTCAGGTGTGGAAATCAATAAGGAGAGAGGAAATTCTAACTGTATTTTCGGACGAATGCTATTTGAAATTACCAAGGAAATTCCTGTTTGTTTAATTGATGTAAATGGTGGGCTTGCAGATAATGCAATACCAAGGCAGACCGTGGCAACTCTTTTGGTTGAACCCAAGGACGTGGATAAATTTAAGGAAATAGTTAGTAAAGTAGAGCGTGAAGTAAAAGTAGAATTACAGACGAAAGACCCAGATTTTGATGTGACAGTCATAGAAGTTGAGGATGGGGAGTTTGTCTGTGTGGATGAGGAGTCTACAGCTATGCTTGCTTCCTTTATTCACGCACTTCCAAATGGAGTTCAGGCTATGAGTGCAGATATAGACGGCTTGGTAGAAACTTCTTTAAATCTAGGCATAATGAAGCTAGAAAAGGATGATCAGGAGCTAATACTTGGATTTGCTTTAAGAAGTAGCTTAGAATCTGCAAAGAAGGCTTTGATTGGAAAGCTACTTGCTCTTACAGAATTAGTGGGCGGTGCCTTTGCTACAAGAGGAGATTATCCAGGCTGGGCATATAGAGTAGATTCACCTCTTCGGGATAAAATGATTCGTGTGTATGAGAGAATGTATGGAGAAACACCAGAGGTTCAGGCTCTACACGCAGGTTTGGAATGTGGGATAATTGCATCGAAGATTAATGATTTAGATGGTATTTCCTTTGGCCCCAATATGAGTGATATTCATACCACGGAAGAAACCTTGAGTATTTCATCAACCCAAAGAGTATGGGAATATATTGTGACATTACTAGAAGAAAAGGAATAAAGAAATGATACTATTTCAATCAGATTATACAGAAGGTGCTCATCCGCGGATTATTCAGCGCCTAGTAGAGACAAATTTTGAGCAAACTCCAGGCTATGGTGAGGATGAATATTGCGAAAGAGCTAGAAAGCTAATTCAAAGAGAATGTCAGGATGATACCCTAGCGGTGCATTTTTTAGTAGGAGGAACGCAGGCAAACCTTACGGTTATCGATGCAGCGCTTCGCTCTCACCAAGGCGTTTTGGCAGCAGACAGCGGACATATTAATGTACATGAAACTGGTGCAATTGAAGCATGTGGTCACAAAGTATTAGCACTACCTTCAGAGGAGGGAAAGATAAATGCCTCTCAGGTCGAGGCTGCTTACAAAGCTCATATAGAGGATGGTAGCTTTGAGCATATGGTTCAACCTAAGATGGTTTATATTAGTCAATCAACAGAAATGGGTAGTATATATTCCAAACAGGAATTGATAGAGTTAAATGTTGTATGTAAAAAGTATGGCTTATATCTATTTGTTGATGGAGCTAGATTGGGCTACGCTTTAGCAGCCCCAGATAATGATTTGACGTTGGCAGACTTAGCGCATTATTGTGATGTGTTCTATATTGGAGGAACAAAAGTGGGTGCCCTATTTGGTGAGGCCGTAGTGATTAGCAATGATACCTTAAAGGAAGACTTTCGTTATTTTATCAAGCAAAAGGGCGGAATGCTTGCCAAAGGAAGACTTTTAGGCCTTCAGTTTGAGGAACTATTTATTGATGGTTTATATACAGAGATTTCTGCTCATGCAATTCGTATGGCTGAAAAATTGCGTGCAGGAATTGATGAAAAGGGTTATCCTTACTTGGTTCCTAATAGAACCAACCAAATTTTTGTAGTTTTACCAGATGAGGCGTTGGAAAAGCTAAAGAAAGACTTTGGATATTCCTACATAAATAGAATTGATGAAAAAAATAGTGCAGTTCGTTTTTGTACTAGCTGGGCAACCAAGGAAGAAAATATAGACAAGCTGATAAGTGCAATAAAAGAATTATAAGAAGAAAAAAGTGAGAGCATACACGGTAAATGGTTGATTTATCAGAAAAATTGATGTAAAATTACTCTATTAGCTATATGTTTATGAAGGTAACTTATGGCAGAAGACGGAAAATATGGAGGGATTTTATGACAAAAGAACAAATAGCAAGAGTAAATAGGGTTCTGTTTTTATCATTAACAGTAGTTACAGTGTTTATTTTTGTAGGCTTAATGGCACAATTGCAGATGTCAGATTTACCAGCAATTAGCAGTATTCTTCCCATGGCTTTAGCAATCGTAAATTATTTGGTGTGTGTTTTATTATTTATAACAAAAAAGCAAAGCTTACTTTTACGTAACTTTGTATCAATTGGATTTTTGGTGGTATATGCGTCCATGATGCTTTTAACCAAGTCCAATACCATATATCCTTATATGATTCCGATATTAATCGCCATGCTTTTATATTTGGAAAAGAAATATGTGCTCATTGATTGTATCGGATTTATTGTTCTGAATTTAGTGAAAGCAGTATCTTTAATAGCTTCAGCGGAGGCTCCAGAATTAGCGATTGAAGCAGTAATGGTAGAGCTGATTATTACAATAACGGTTTCTTTTGCTTGTCTTGTTGGCGGAAGCATTTTGAGAAAATTTGTTTCGGAGAACAGGGAAGAAATTGAATCGGTAGCAAATAAAAATAGTCAGATGGCAACAGATGTTGTTAACTCTGCAAGAGGTGTGTTACAAGATGTGGAAGACATGAAAGCAACCCTTACGGATATTGCGGATACTACTGAAATTGTGTGCAACTCCTTAAATGATATTTCCGAAAGCAGTACATCTACGGTAGAAGCGATAGAACAGCAGACGGGAACGACTCAAGAAATTCAGAATGTTATTAATGAAACAAGTGAAATAACAAAACGCGCAGTTGATGTGACCAAGAAGACTGGTGAGGTGGTTCGTTCAAGCGTTGCGACGATGGAAAAACTTAAAGAACAGGCAGATGATTCCATTGTTTCAGGAATAGATATGAAGGCTTCGGCAGAGGAACTTCAAAGAAAGTCAGTAAGTGTAAAAGACATTACAGACATTATCCTCAGCATTTCTAGTCAGACCAATCTTTTAGCACTGAATGCATCTATAGAGGCAGCTCGTGCTGGTGAGGCTGGTAAAGGCTTTGCAGTAGTGGCAGAAGAGATTAGGCATTTAGCTGATCAAACGAGACAAGCTACAGAAAATATTTCTACAACCCTTAGTGCTTTAGAGACAGATGCAAAAGCAGTTGCAATCAAGGTAGAAACAACGGTAGAGGTTTCTAAACAGCAAAGTGAGTTAATTGGTGCAACAACAGAGCAGTTTAATTTGATTCGTGATCAGTTCAAGCAATTGGGAGCAGATATTTCTCAGATTAGTGAAATGATGGAAGTTATTTTAGACTCTAATGACAAGATTGTAGATAGTGTAAGCACCCTATCAGCAGGAAGCGAAGAAGTAACAGCTAGTACCCAAGAAGCTTTTAGCATTAGCCAAAGAAATGTAACAGAAGTAGAAGAGTTTGTAAAGGTTATGGATCGAGTTAGAGAAACCATTAGTTTACTTGCAGCATATGCAGTTGACTAAAGTGTTGCCAATTACATAGTGTAAAACAGGAAGCTTGAGGAAACAATCGTTTTCTCAAGCTTCCTATTTTTCCAAAATAATACATGAGATTCTTAAGATAACACATTCTAGTAAAAATGGGAGGATGATATACTGGTATAAGATTTTATAAGATAAAGGAGAAGTGTAATGGGAAACAAGTATTTTGATTATGAACAGGTAAAAAATCCAGAATATTTTGCAGATGGAAGAATAGAAGCACATTCGGACCATGCCTACTATGAAAGTGAAGCCGCTTATAAAGGTGGTGACAATAGATTTCGTTATTCTCTAAATGGCTTATGGAAGTTTGCATACGCACCTAACTATCATGTTAGTATAAAGGGCTTTGAAAAAAGCGAGTATGATTGTAAAACATGGGCAGATATTAGAGTACCTGCACATATTCAGATGGAAGGCTATGATGCTCCTCAATATGCCAATGTACAATATCCTTGGGATGGAAGAGAGCAAATTGAAGCAGGACAAATTCCAGAAGAATTTAATCCACTAGCTAATTACGTAAAATACTTTGACGTTCCAGATTTTATGGTAGGTAAGCCTCTATATATTTCGTTTCAAGGCGTTGAAAGTGCGCTAGCACTTTGGCTAAATGGTGAATTTGTTGGATATAGTGAAGATACCTTTACTCCATCGGAATTTGATTTAACTCCTTTTGTTAAAGAAGGAGAAAACAAACTGGCAGTAAGCGTATTTAAGTGGTCATCTAGTAGCTGGTGTGAGGACCAAGACTTTTTCCGTTTTTCAGGTATTTTTAGAGATGTTTATTTATATACAGTTCCAGATGTGCATGTATGGGATGTAAAGGTGGTAACCTTATTAGAAGATGATTTTAAGTCAGCGAACCTAAAGCTTAATTTAAAGACAAGCGGAAGTGGTAAGTTTACAGCAAGTCTATTTGACAAAGATGAGCTTTTGTCCGAAGCAGTCAATACTATAAATGGAGATACAGAAGCGTCTATTTTTGTAAAGGAGCCAAAGCTATGGAGTGCAGAAGTTCCTTATTTATACACCCTACATATCAAGGTGTATGACGAGCAAGGAAATCTGATGGAGGTTATCCCGCAAAGAGTAGGCTTCCGTCGTTTTGAAATAAAAAATGCGATTATGTGTCTAAATGGAAAACGTATTGTTTTTAAGGGCGTTAATAGACATGAATTTTCAGCAAAAACAGGACGTGTTGTTTCAGAAGAGGAAATGATAAAAGACATAGTAACGATGAAGCAAAATAATATTAATGCAATTCGTACCAGCCATTATCCTAATGACTCAAGGCTTTATCCGCTATGTGATGAATATGGTTTATATATGATCGATGAAACAAACTTGGAATCCCATGGTTCTTGGGATCCAGTAGCTAGAGGCATAGCCGACAAGGATGTAGTAGTGCCAGGAAATAAACCAGAGTGGAATGCTATGATGCTTGATAGAGTAAATTCCATATATCAAAGAGATAAAAATCATCCAGCAATTCTTTTATGGTCTTGCGGTAATGAATCCTTTGGTGGAACCAATATCTATGATATGTCTCAGCTTTTCCGTAAGCTTGATAACACTAGATTAGTGCATTATGAAGGTGTATTTAATGATAGACGCTGCAACGATACCAGTGATATAGAGAGTCAGATGTACACATCAGCAGAAGACATCAAGAAGTATTTGGAAAAGGATAGAAGTAAACCTTTTATTTGCTGTGAGTATACACATGCTATGGGAAATTCCTGCGGTGCTATGCACAAGTATACAGATTTAACAGATACGGAAGCCTCATATCAGGGCGGATTTATCTGGGATTATATTGATCAATCTATTTATAAGAAAAACCGCTATGGTGAGGAATTTTTGGCCTATGGCGGAGATTTTGATGATCGTCCTACGGATTTTAACTTTAGTGGAAATGGTATTGCTTATGGCGGAACAAGAGAGCCATCTCCTAAGATGCAAGAGGTTAAATTCAATTATCAGAATATCAGCGTAGAAATTGAAGCGGATAAAATGACAGTAATGAATAAGAATCTCTTTGTCGGTACAGAAAGCTTTGCGTGTACCGTAACTTTAGAAAAACAAGGAAAAGAATTAGAGAAGGTAATATTTGAAACGCGGGTTAAACCATTAGAAAAAGAAAGCTTTGCTTTACCAGTAACAATACCAGCAGAAGATGGGGAGTATGCGATTACCGTTGTTTTTGCTTTAAAGGAAGATACAATATGGGCAAAGGCAGGCCACGAGGTAGCATTTGGACAGAGCGTATATCGTAGGGTAGGTGCTAGCCTTAGCAAGGTACTTAAGGATAGCGAAAAAGCAGCAATGAAATTAGAAGGAAAGGCGATAGCTGAAAACCAAGGTTGCCCACTTTCCTATGCTCCTGTTTCTATAGCGCAAAAGAAGCCTCTAAAAGTGGTTTACGGAAAGCTGAACGTTGGGGTAAAAGGTGAGGAATTTGATGCACTATTTTCCTATGTGGTTGGAGGATTGGTTTCTTATCGTTTTGCCGGAAAAGAGATGCTTAAATCGATACCAAAACCCAACTTTTGGAGAGCACCAATTGATAATGATTGTGGAAATGATATGATGAATCGATACGGCGGCTGGAAATTAGCAAGTATGTATTTGACCCATCATGGAGCGACACAGCCAAATCCAGTTATTGAGGAAAAAGAAGACTGCGTAGAAGTTACATTTGAGTACAAGATGCCAACAACTCCAGCTTCATTTTGCAAGTTGACTTATGTAGTCTATGGAGATGGAACCATAAAAACAACCTTAAAATACGATCCCATAAGAGAGCTTGCAGATATGCCAGAGTTTGGTGTGATGCTTAAAGTTGATGCGGACTATGAGAATGTACAGTGGTATGGCATGGGTAAGGATGAAACCTATGCAGATAGAGACAAAGGTGCAAAGCTTGGCATCTACCAAAACAAGGTAAAGGACAATATGGCACAGTACATGGTTCCTCAGGAATGTGGAAATAAAACGGGAGTACGCTATGCAAAGATAACCAACGAGCGTGGAAGAGGACTTCTTTTTGTAGGAGATTGTATGAATTTCTCGGCCCTACCTTACACACCGCATGAAATGGAAAATGCGCTACATCCACACGAATTACCACCGGTTCACTATACCGTTATTCGTTTGGCAAAAGAACAAATGGGTGTAGGTGGCGACAATAGCTGGGGTGCCCGTACGCATGAAGAATATTTAGTAGATGTTAGTGGAAAGAAGGAATTTTCTTTCTGGTTTAAAGGGGTATAAATAGCAAATAAGTAGCAGAGAGATTCGCCTTACTGGTGAATCTCTCTTTGCACCTAATGGTTGCTCATAATTTGATATAGCTTACTTTAATAAAAACAAAATCTGGAAAAATTTCCAGATTTTGTTTTTATGTTTATTATACTTAATTTTAATGATTAACAACCGAGATTAAAATATTTACATAAAGCAGCAAATAACTCGGAACAGCTACTGAATTTAAAACACATAGTTTCGTCCTCCTTATTTATTTTTTATTTGTCTTAGCTAAGTACAAAATGATTGTAACAATTCTGTAACAATTAAACAATAGGAGAATAATGGAAACAACTTTTGAGGTTATTTAAGTGTGTAACAACAAACAATAATACTGGTGATGAATATGAAAAAGGAATATCCAGTAGATGTAATATGTCAGTTTACAGCCGAAGGGAAAATGATACCCATCAAATTTCGGATAAAGGAAGAGGAATATAAAGAATTCAGAATTATATCTTATAATGAGAAATACAGACATTTGGAATACCGCCAAGGATTTTTGACAGATTATCAAATTGTCAGTGAAATAGATTATACTTGTAGGGTTTGGGAGGATGAAGAACGAGAGATTGAAAAGGAAGTCTGTTTGCGTTATTGTATGCGAGAAATGCGGTGGCGATACTTAATAAAATAAAAGTACAATAAGAAAACACGTCAAACCTAGATAAATGCTAGGCTTGACGTGTTTTGCGCTTGTAGCGTATAATCGGAGTGACAAGATTCGAACTTGCGACCTCTGCCTCCCTAAGACAGCGCTCTAACCAAACTGAGCCACACCCCGTGACATGGATAATATTATAGCGAAAGAATCTTTGATTCTTGAGTACAATGGGCACGAACGTTGAATAAGCTTCGCCGACGCTCTCTGCCAACGCTCATTATATCGCGTTTTATAGGTAAAAGCAAGACAGAAAATGAAATCATGAGGAAGATTTTGGAAAGGCGCAGGTTTAAAAATGCGAGGATATAATTGTATTATGGTTTACCACAAGGAAAGGGATAAAATCCTTTTTTGCAAGCGAATGAATGACCCCTACAAGGGCAAATATAATTTGGTTGGTGGAAAAATTGAAGCGGGAGAAGAGGGATTTACAGCCGCTTACCGTGAGCTTCATGAAGAAACAGGGATTGCCAAAGAGGATATTGTTTTACATCGTATGATGGATTTTACATATTACAATCAAGATTGCTACGTTGAAGTTTATGTCGGAATATTAAAGCAAGATGTGACGTTAAAAGAAGAAAAACATCCTTTATGCTGGCTGACGATAAGTGAAGAAGATTTTTTCTCGCTAGACAGATTTGCAGGTGAGGGAAATATAGGACATATGATACAGCAAGTAACAGATTACGGAATGGGAATATTAGGAGCAGAAAATTAATGAGTGAAAAAAGAACAAGTAGGGATAAGAAAAAATACTTTAAGACAGAAGAACGAAAAGTCTATGGAAAAGATAATGTGAAGACTGTAAATAAAGGCGTGGATAAAAAAGAAACGCAGACGTCAGCAAAAGGTAAGGAACAGCCAGCGGGAAAACCGGTTGGTAAGGCAGGTGAAAGACCAAACGGGAGGTCGAGCCAAAGGCCAAGTGGAAGACCAGCTGATAAGTCATTTAAGAAGAGAGAAAAGATCTGTCCTGTTATGGATCTTTGTGGCGGTTGCCAATTTTTAGATATTTCATATGAGCAGCAGTTAAAGAATAAGGAAAAGCAAGTAAAAGAGCTATGCGGTTCTTTTGTTAAATTTGAGCCTATTGTAGGCATGGAAGACCCTAAGTATTATAGAAACAAAGTTCACGCAATATTTGGTGAAGATAAAAAACATAATCCTGTTTCAGGAAAACATGAAGAAAGAAGCCCCTACATTGTTCCGATAGATTCCTGTTTATTAGAGAATCAGCAAGCGGACAAGATTATTGTTTCGATCCGTGGATTATTAAAATCATTTAAAATTAGACCATATAACGAGGCTACAGATTATGGTTTGCTTCGTCATGCCCTTGTTCGTGTTGGAAATGTTAGTGGAGAGATTATGGTAGTATTAGTTTTAACCTCACCGATTCTACCGTCTAAAAATAATTTTGTAAAAGCACTTTTAAATCTACATCCAGAGATAACGACAATTGTTATTAATGTAAACGGCCGTGAAACAAGCATGGTGCTTGGCGAAAAGGAACAAGTTATATATGGAAAGGGATATATTGAAGACACCTTGTGTGGCAAAACCTTCCGTATTTTCCCAAAATCTTTTTATCAGGTTAACCCAGTACAGGCAGAAAAGTTATATGCAAAAGCCATGGAGTATGCTGAACTTAAAGGTAGCGAAACCGTGCTAGATGCTTACTGTGGAACAGGAACAATTGGTATGATTGCAGCGGATAAGGCCAAAACGGTAATTGGTGTGGAGCTAAATGGCAATGCGGTTAAGGATGCTCGTAACAATGCAAAGCAAAATAATGTAAAGAATATTGAGTTTTACCAAAAGGATGCAGGACAGTTTATGGTTCAATTGGCAGAACAGGAGACTAAGATAGACTTAGTTGTTATGGACCCACCAAGGATAGGTAGCTCCGAGCCATTCATAAATGCCCTGGCGGCACTTAAACCTAAGAAGGTTGTTTATATATCTTGTAACCCAGAGACTTTGGCAAGGGACTTAGAACAGCTAATTAAGAAGGGATATAAGGTAGAGAAGGGCGCTTGCTTTGATATGTCCCCTTGGATGTGGCATGTTGAAACTGTTGTTCTGATATCTAAGGTCAGGTAAATAAGTGTGAAAAGGCCTGATTTCTGGTCTTTTTTGCTATCGGAAGTATAGAAACATTCAATCGGAGGTCTTAACACTATGCTTTGCGGAAACAGAGCGATATGGGCTTATCGAAAAAACTATATATAGTTTAGACACCGATTTAGATGTCGGGCATTGAAGCAGTGATTTAGATGTCAGAGATAGTTTAGGCAGTAGATTGGATGTTAATAGTTGAGTTGATGATTCACTATTGGGAAGGAATAGAATATGGCAAACAAAATAAGTGGAGAAGCCAGAAGATTAATCTTAGATGATTTAATTCTCATTGGAAATTGCACTGGTGGACAACGTGTCACAGAATTTGTAAAACGTGTTTATCCAGATATTGAAGAAATGGTTGAACGGCAGGGATCTCGAACAGTGCCAGTTATTAATGAGATTACTCGTCACATGGATGTGTTTGCTGAAGATTGGGACTTCAACTATCTTTTTGGCACTGTACTTGACTTAGAAAATATTCCAGACGAAAAATTTATTTTTTTTTGTGAGCAATACGTTCATCCAATATTTAGAAGGTCATATTATGATTCAGATATTGATGAAACAGTTGACCCAACAGAGCAGTGCATAGAAGCGATTAACAAGGGGCTCTCTGATGTTGGACTTGCTCTAAAACCTGCTGGTCAAACAGCAAGCAGGGCAATTTATAAAGCGGTCCCATTGATACAAGGAACGCAAAGCCCTATTAAGAATATTATTTTTGCAGCTAAGTATAAACCCGATATAGTTTTAGATGATGCATTATCTAATGGAATCAAGATTGTAAACACCAATGGAGCTTTAGTGTATGATGATGGAATTCCAGCAGATGGAATTAGCTAGGAGAAAATCTGTGATTGGTATAAAAGAGAATCTCCCGAAGAAGCGGAAAAAAATCTTACAAAGAAATTTTACGAATGTTTAGATTCAGATGCAGAAAAGTTGTTTTTTAAAGCGTATACTCTTTTTATGAAAGAAACAGGGAAAAATATTCCGGCATTAATTCCACAAGTATATTTGTATTATGACCCCAAAACACAGTCGCAGCGAGAACTTAAAATATTTGAACATCAAAAGATGGATTTCATGATGATTATTGGCCCCTCTCAACGAGTTGTGATTGAAATTGATGGCCAGCAGCACTATGCAGATGATGAAGTGGCTCCATCAAATAAATACAAGCATTATGCGTCTCCGTCTCGATATGCTGAAATGATGAAAGCTCATAGAGAAATGAGTTTAGCAGGATATGATGTATATCGCTTTGGAGGTAGAGAATTATGGATTGGCGGAGGAGCATCTGAAGAAGATATAATTTTAAGTGTAAAGGCCTTTTTTAATGACTTATTTATTAAATATAGAATATGATTCGCAAAATTTACAAGCACTGTTATAGAACAAAAGAAGGAGGAATGACATTACATGGAATACATAGTAATCGTAATATGCGTAGTGGTCGTTGCTGCCATCTGCATAACAGTATTCATAAAAAAGAAAACGGAAATATCAAGTCAGATCATCACGAACGAAAAGGTTGTATCGTCAGGACTTATACCTAAGGAAGATAGTTCGCAGGAGCTTGTTATTCAAATGGAAATGCTCCCGGCAGAAGCTATTCCTGATGAGAGTAGACTTGTTGAAATTACAGACAGCAAGGTGCTGGCGCATGTGAATAATCTGGTTCCAGGATTGGTGCAGGCTGGTAATGCCGCCAACAATGCCATTCAGGCGGTGCAGGCCAATGGTGAAGTTTTGTATAGAGCAATAATTCCGGCTGGAGCAAAGCTGACAGATTCAGGAGCAATGCAGAATGCAGTTCGTGGAATTTATCATGGTGCAGATGGGATAAAGGGCCACGCCAATCTGGTCGCAGTGGAAGCTCAAAAAGGTACTGCTATTGTGGCAAATACAGCAGCGGTAGCTATGGGAGTCGCATCGATGGTTGTTGGTCAGTACTATATGACACAGATTAACGCAGAGCTTGGAGCAATCAGTGATGGCATATCCAAGATAGCAGATTTTCAAGACAATGAATATCGTAGTAAGGTATTCTCGCTTATTACACATGTCAAGAAGATATCAGATTTCCAATCAGAAATTCTGGAAAACAGTGAATTGAGAATGAGCAAAATAAACCAGCTTGATAGTCTTGAAGAGGAATGCACCCAGCTTCTAGGACAGGCTAATCTAACACTTGCCGGGTATGCAAAGAAGAAAGCCCTTGATTATAATACTTACGAAAAAGAACTGAAGGAAGCACAGAACTGGTATATGTATCAGAAATCTTTGCTGGATGTACTATATAAGATTTCTGATCTCAGGTATACATTGCATCTTGGGGCTGTATCAAGAGAACAGTGTGTGGCGCTGTTACCAACGTATACGCAGCAGGTGGCAGATACGCAGGATAGGTTGAGAAATTGGCATCAGGATATAGCGAAACGATTAAATATAAGTCCGGGGGATGGCAGACGAAAACGAGACGGATTTGATGGTATCATTCATTTCATTCCGGGATTATTCAATGATGATTTGAACTTCAAGTCAATTGAGAAGGGCACTGCTAGTATGATTACAACTCAGGCATCAGGGCATGAAGCATATCATCAAGACACTATAGATTTTTATACTGAGGATGTTCAGCTAATTGCGAAAGATGGAAGGGTGTACTATCTTCCAGAAAGCAATGCAGAATAAAAAAGAGAGCAAGCCACCCCTATGGCAATAAACCATCAGAGTGACCTGCTCTCTTATTAGTTTATATCAATGCCAACACCGGACTTGAATTCCACAGAGAAGTGGTCTTCGAAGACAGTGATTTTTTTGTATCAATCTACGGACAAGGCTTTTATCGAAGTCTGTGATTTCCAGCGGCTGCTCTTTCAGGAAGTCGCAAAGCTGGGTGATTCGGGTCAGTTTCTCATCCCGAAGAACGCTGTCAGTTTCTGACTTGGCTTTCAACTCTCGGAGCTGGAATATCTCGTCAGCAACGTTGTCGTAGGCATCACGGTTATTGGCTTTTTTTAGGAGCTCCTTCTGACAGTCAAAAGCTCTAGCAAAGTGTGCCTGTGAATCTATGTCAACTCCTACAATGTAATGTGTCAGCAGTTACTTGATTTAATTTTTCATTCTGTGTAAAAATTCATAGTGAAACCTCCGTTTGATTCTGGTGTTTTTCATCCGTCCAAGATGAAACCTTAATCTTACTGCGAGGTTTCTTTTTATTCAAATGGCATTATTTCTAAATTACAGGAATGCTCCTCAATTTGTTTATTGACAAATATTAACTAAAAGTCATAATGCTATAAAATGACACAATGAGAGAAGTGGCGTTTTAGTGACATATAATGAGCAATTGATTATGGATTCAGAAAATAGAAAAGTAAAATATTCGAGAAGAGTAATCTTATACGTCTTTTTTTATTTTACTTGACATAGTTAACTTGATTAACTAAAATATGGTTAAGTACATTAACTATATGAGGTGAAAATAAATGAATCAAGATTTTATCAATCAAGCAGCAGAAACAGTATCACTTTTTTGTCGATTAAAAAATAGTACAAAATATGATTTACCGATTCGTTCAAGCGAGATGGGACTCCTAATTTTATTGCAAAATAGCGAAGCTCCTGTAACACCACTAATGGCGGCTGAGTTCTTCAAAGTAAAGAAACCAATGATTGCCGCAATGATTACATCACTTGGTAGTAAAGGGTACTTGTACAAAACGGCGTCTTTGGATGATAAGCGCAGTTTTACGATTAATCTTACGAAAAAAGGGATTGATCTTGTAAATGAAACAAAAGATGAATACTTTAAGTCATTAGAACTTTTATCTTCACAGATGGGGGAGAATGATTTTAACACAATGATTTCTATGCTGGATAAAGCAAATAAAATTTTATTGGAGGTATTATAATGGGAAAAGTTATGGTCACAGGTGCACTGGGAAATGTAGGCGGATATGTAGCAAAGTATCTGATTCAAAATGAACAAGACGTTGTGGTAGCAGATATTAATCTTGATGCTCTTAATAAAAAATATGGAGATAGTGCAAGGGTAGTATTGTTTGACTTTACTGATTGTGGAACCTTTGAAAATGCGTTGAAAGATGTCGATCGCGTATTCATCATGCGTCCACCACACTTAGGAAAACCAGAGGATCTAAAGCCTTTTGTAGAAGCACTGAAGGCAAAAGGAGATATTAAGCTTGTGAGCTTTCTATCATTGATAGGTGTGGAAAACAATCCTGTACCACCGCATCACAAAATAGAGAAGTATATTGAGCGGGCAGGACTGCCATATTGTCATATTCGTCCAAGCTTCTTTATGCAAAATATAAGTGGAATTCATGCCTTTGAAATAAAGCATTTTAATCGTAGTGTTGTTCCTGTACGCAGGGCACTTACTAGCTTCATTGATGCTGAAGATATTGGAGAAATTACAGCTAAGGTGTTGAGTGAACCTAATAAACATCAAAACAAAGAATATTCCATTACTGGTCCGGAAGCCATTGACTATTATGAAGCGGCCAATATTCTTTCAGAAGAATTAGGACGTAAGATTGAGTATGCCAATCCTAAGCCAGCGCTGGCGAAAAAATATTGGATAGATATTAGAGGATTAGATAATGAATATTCAACTGTTATGGGAATGCTCTACATGATGACACGTATGGGAACAGCAAAAGATGTAACAAGCACATTTGAAGAAGTTATGGGTAAGAAACCACAGTTTTTTAGACAGTTTGTAAAGAAAAATCTTTCTGCATGGAATTGATAAGTCCAACATCGTGTCATATGGTTAACAAATGAGTTGCCGACATCAAATGACCGTTCAAAGACCTTGGGAAAATCCAGAAATTCCGCAAGCACCTAAAAATAATTTTAATGAAGCAGAAGTGAAAAAGGCAAATGTATTCTATTGCCCAGGCGGATTTGATTATGATTGAAATGACTTCTCATTCTTATGATAGCTCTGATAAAAAATATATAGAACCTATTATACGATGCGTGAATGAGTAATGAAAATTTAGTTGATTATAAATCATCAGCATCTTGTTCAGGGATACCACCATCTTCGGGAACACCAGTGTAGCTGCCTAATGTATCAGAAGGTACCTCGTTATTTTCTTCACTTAGTGGAAGGTTTATATTACTTTTTTCTTTGTTTTTCATAGCATTGCTCCTTTATAGGGTTAGTTTAATGTTAGTATTTCTACAAAATTGGTATTTATGCATACGTTTAAGCCTTATATTGATATATCGGGGGATAGCTACTTTTTATTTGTAAAGAACATTTACAGCCCAATGTGCGATAAATAAGAGATAATGTTAATTAAAAAAATATAAAATTTTATCGATTTCTATTGACTATTTCGCGATAAATTGAGATGATAGGAAAAAAGCAAAAAATGAAAGTGAGGATATAAAATGAGTACAATTGATTTAAGTCAGTACGGCATTAATGGGGTTACAGAAGTAGTTCGTAATCCTTCATTTGAGATGCTATTTGAAGAAGAAACAAAACCAAGCTTAGTAGGCTATGAAAAAGGACAAGTAACTGAACTTGGTGCAGTTAACGTTATGACTGGTATCTATACAGGTCGTTCTCCTCAGGACAAATACATAGTTATGGATGATAATTCAAAAGACACTGTATGGTGGACATCTCCAGAATATAAGAATGACAATCATCCTGCTAGCCAGGAAGCATGGGATACAGTAATCGACATCGCAAAGAAGGAGCTTTCTGGAAAGAGGCTTTTTGTTGTTGATGCGTTCTGTGGTGCAAACAAAGATACTCGTATGGCTATTCGTTGTATCGTTGAAGTTGCTTGGCAGGCTCATTTCGTTAAAAACATGTTCATCATCCCTACAGATGAAGAACTTGAAAACTTTGAACCAGATTTCGTTATTTACAATGCTTCAAAAGCAAAAGTAGATAACTATAAAGAACTTGGTCTTAACTCTGAAACAGCAGTAATGTTCAACATTACTAGTCGTGAGCAGGTTATCGTAAATACATGGTACGGCGGAGAAATGAAAAAGGGTATGTTCTCTATGATGAACTACTACTTACCACTTAAAGGTATCGCTTCTATGCACTGTTCAGCAAACACAGATATGAACGGCGAAAATACAGCAGTATTCTTCGGACTATCTGGAACAGGAAAGACTACTCTTTCAACAGATCCAAAACGTCTTCTTATCGGTGATGACGAACACGGCTGGGATGATCAGGGTGTATTCAACTTTGAAGGTGGATGCTATGCAAAGGTTATTAACCTTGACAAAGATTCTGAGCCAGATATCTACAAAGCAATCAGACGTGATGCTCTTTTAGAGAACGTTACAGTTGATGAAAACGGCAAGATTGATTTTGATGATGAAAGCGTAACAGAAAACACTCGTGTTTCTTACCCAATTAATCATATTGAAAACATTGTTCGTCCAGTTTCAACAGCTCCAGCAGCTAAGGATGTTATCTTCTTATCAGCAGATGCATTTGGTGTTCTTCCTCCAGTATCTGTATTAACACCAGAGCAGACACAGTACTACTTCTTATCTGGATTTACAGCAAAACTTGCTGGTACAGAGCGTGGAATTACAGAGCCTACACCTACATTCTCAGCGTGTTTTGGACAGGCATTCTTAGAGCTACACCCAACTAAGTATGCAGAAGAACTTGTTAAGAAAATGGAGCAGAGTGGCGCAAAAGCATACCTTGTTAATACAGGATGGAATGGTTCAGGAAAACGTATCTCTATCAAAGACACACGTGGTATCATTGATGCAATCCTAGACGGTTCAATTGCAACTGCACCTACAAAGAAATTACCATACTTTGATTTTGAAATTCCTACAGAGCTTCCAGGAGTAGATACAAAAATTCTTGATCCTCGTGATACATATGCGGATGCATCTGAATGGACTACAAGAGCAGAAGATTTAGCACAACGTTTTGTAAAGAACTTTGCAAAATACGAAGGAAACGAAGCTGGTAAAGCATTAGTTTCTGCAGGTCCTCAGTTATAATATTAAATAATTGTCAATTGGCATAAGTTAATCGAACAACTCCTTTATTTTTAGTGATTCATGTAATCATCGAAAAATAAAGGAGTTGTTTTTTGTAATATATAAAACTATGATAATACATAAGGAAAGGAGCTTGTCTGTAGCTAGCAGTAACCTTTACAAGAGTAAGAAATTATGATAGAGTTTATCTTAAAAATGACCTTAAAAATTCAAACAGAAGAAAGAAAACGCGCATGATTTGTAATAATGTATTGGAAGCGATTGGATGTACTCCAATGATAAGATTAAATAAAATGAACAATCCTGAAAATGCGGAAGTTTTAGTAAAGTTTGAAGGATTAAATGTGGGTGGATCCATTAAGACGAGAACGGCTCTTAATATGATTGAAGAAGCTGAAAAATCCGGTGTTCTTAAATCGGATAGTATAATAGTAGAGCCTACTAGTGGAAATCAAGGAATAGGCCTGTCACTAATAGGGGCAGTAAAAGGATATCGGACAATTATCATTATGCCAGATTCTGTTAGTGAGGAGAGAAGAAAGCTAGTGAAGCATTATGGCGCAGAGGTTATCCTTGTCCATGATGCAGGAAATATTGGAGAATGTATAGACGAATGCTTACAAACGGCGTTAAGGATGGCAAAAGAAAATCCCAAGGTATTTGTACCACAGCAGTTTGAAAATCCGGCCAATCCGATGGTACATCGCCACCATACAGGCTTGGAAATCTTGGAGCAAGTTGCAGGGCCGATTCATGGTTTTTGTTCAGGGATTGGAACAGGGGGCACGATTACGGGAATTGGTGAAGTGCTAAAGGCGCTAAACCCTGAGATTACCATATGGGCAGTAGAACCAGAAAATGCCGCAATTTTGGCAGGTGGAAACATCGGAACCCATATTCAAATGGGGATTGGAGACGGATTAATTCCTGAGATACTTAATCAAAATATTTATGAAGACATTTATATTGTATCAGATGAAGAGGCAATTCAGACGGCAAGAGAGTTAGCAAGAAAAGAAGGTTTAATGTGTGGAATATCTAGCGGAACCAATGTTGCGGCGGCCTTGAAGTTAGCAGAAAAACTTGGAAAGGGAAAAACGGTGGTTACTGTTTTGCCGGATACAGCAGAAAGGTATTTTTCTACACCGTTATTTGAGGGAGAATAAATGAATATTTTATTTTTATTTGAAAATGAAAATGCCGTAGAATTAGGTGAGTGGCTTGCAGACCAAGGAAATAACGTGGTGTTCTCAAAAAATCCAATATCGGCAGAACTTATTAAAAAAAATAGTATTGAGCTTATAGTTTCCTATACATATAGACACATTATAAAGAAAGACATAATTGACTTGGTTCATGGCAATATAGTCAATCTACATATTTCATATTTACCATGGAATAGGGGCGCGAACCCCAACCAATGGAGCTTTATTGATAATACGCCAAAGGGTGTTACTATCCATTATATTAATGCAGGCATTGACAGTGGAGATATATTGGCTCAAGAGATTGTGCCAATGAGCGAGGATATTACTCTTAGGGAATCATATACGTTATTAAATGTAAGAATTAAAGAGTTGTTTAAAAGCATTTATAATCAATATCATAATTGGCAGGGGATGAGAAAAAAAGCATTGGGAGAAGGTAGTTATCATTCCATGGCTGATTTTCAAAGCTATGAATCTCTTATTGGTTCAAATTATGACATAACTGTAAACGAATTTTGTAAAAGAGTAAAAAGAAAAAATGAAAATAGCAATTAGAGTAGATGGTAATTCAAAAATTGGATTGGGACATGTTACACGATGTATCTCTTTGGCTCAAAGTCTAAAAAAGTGTGGGAATGAGTGTACATTTCTTGTAGCAGATGAAAGCTGCTGTGATTATCTTGAGCGAAATGCCATGGCTTATATAGTCCTACAAAGCAAGTGGGATGATTATCAGGACAGCCTTGATAACTTGAAGGAATACTTAAAAGAAACACAGACCAAAATGTTAATTGTGGATAGCTATTATGTGGACAATTCCTTTTTTGAGGAAATTCACAGCTATTCAAAAACGGTTTATATTACAGAGAACATACCTGATAAAAAAACATCTTATATGGATGTATTTATTAATTATAATAAATTTGTACTTGATGATTATCAGGAAAAGAATGCGGCTGATGGTTTAATTTTGGGCTCACGTTTTGCTTTACTTAGACCAGAATTTGGTAAAGTGAAAACAGATACGAATAGGCAAAAGTCCATACTAATATTAACAGGCGGATCAGATCCCTTGAATCTGGCAGTCTTAATACATGATGTAATTATTCAGTGTGAAGAATTAAATAACTATCAGATTAATATTGTATCTGGAACGATGAACCCTCATATTGCGGAGCTACAGGAGTTGGAAAAACAATCGCAGAGAGTAAAGATATATCTTAATCCAGCCTCAATGAGTGAGGTTATGGTAAATAATTGTGTTGCGATTTCAGCCGCAGGAAGTACAATATATGAGCTTTGTGCGTGTATGACGCCAACCATATCTTATATTTATGTAGATAATCAAAAAGGAATTGCTGAAAGCTTTTCTAAAGAAGAGACGGTGCCATATGCAGGCGATATGCGCCTTAATCAAAAAAATGTTTTGGAAAATATCATAAGTCATCTTCTTGATTTTGATGTTAACCCTAATAAGTGGGAACAAAAGGCGCAAAGAATGAGGGAATTATGCGATGGAGAAGGCGCGGACCGTGTTGCAGCCTTGCTAAATCGTATATTGCTATGTGAATAAACTAGCAGTATTACATGCCTAAAAAGGTAATAAAGAGACCTGCTAATATAGCAGAACCGATGGTGCTAGAAACAATAGGCCCCATAGCATGCATTAACAAATGGCACTGAGGATTATATTCTTGCCCTACCTTTTGAGAAACACGAGCAGCCATTGGCATAGCTGAAACACCAGCATTTCCAATAAGTGGATTTACTTTTCCGCCAGTTACTTTATATAAAAGTTTTGCAATAAGAACACCGCCAATTGTACCGAAAGCAAAAGCAATCAAGCCTAAACCGATAATCAATAAGGTCTTTGGATCTAGAATGCGGTCAGCAGTGGCAGTTGCTCCGATGGAAAGACCAATGAGTAGGGTTAAAATATTGAGCAAGTCATTTTGTAAGGAACGTACAATTCGCTCCATAACGCCACTTTCGCGAATTAGGTTACCCAACATAAGCATTGCAATAAGTGAACCTGCTGCTGGTACCAAAAGTAATGTAAGAAGGGTTACAACGATCGGAAAAATAATTTTTTGACGTGGAGTAACTCTTTTGGGTATTTCCATAACAACGATGCGTTCTTCTTTGGTAGTAAGAGCACGCATAATTGGTGGTTGAATAAGAGGAATTAATGCCATATAAGAGTAGGCAGCAATGGCAATCGTAGGAAGTAAGTCGGGTGCTAAACGTTCCGCAGTATAAATCGAGGTTGGTCCATCAGAACTACCAATAATAGAAATGGCGGCCGCTTCCTGAATGGTAAAGGCTTCAAAGCCAGGAATGATAGCGGCTAATCCATAGCCTAATAATAAGGCACCACCTAAGGCAACAAAGATACCAAGCTGTCCGCCTAAACCAATAAGTGCACTTCGTGGGGAGGCAATCAACGGCCCAAAGTCAGTCATGGCGCCAATACAGAGGAAAATCATTGGTGGATAAATACCTAAATGGATTCCTTGGTATAGATAGTAAACAAGACCGCCTTCATCATGTGCAGAAAGACCAGCTAATGGTATATTGGCAATTAACATACCAAATGCCAAGGGCAGAAGTAACAAAGGTTCATATTTTTTCACGATGGCTAAATAGGCTAACAGTAGGGCAATACAAATCATTCCAATCTCTGGAAGTCCCATCCGAGTAATTCCCATGCTGGATATAAATTTTTCCCAAAATATCATTTTAGATCACTCCTTTTTTCTAGTCAATTTTTGAATAACCATCATTATTAATAAAAGCTTCCACCTTAAGTCCATGCTCGCAAATAGCACACTTGCTTGGGGTGTAAATCTGATACCCCTCGATATCGTCATTTGTAAATACGGTATGGATTTCCTGACCAGACTTTTGCGGTAAAGCACTGAATAAAGTGGATATTCCCACTAACTCGCCGCCGTAGTATGAAATACAATCTAGGGCACAGCCCAGGGTTTTACCACTGGAAATGGAGGCAACCAAAAGAATAATGTTTTTGCCTAATAGAATATCTTTCATACTGTCTGGAAACATCAGCTTTCTGTTTATATTTGTTTCAGGGGTTATAACATGTATTTCCTGCTCACTATTCATAACAGATATGCCGTCCTGCAAAAGTTCTTCGGCCAAATATGCTCCAATTACCTGTGTTCCCTCTAGGCATATAATCGTGTCAACAAGGGTGTTGGATAAATAAGGAATAGCTAATTCCTTTGCGACATCTCTTGCTACAGCCGCATTGGTTTTTAAATCATTTACATCAAGATAATGGCTGAGGTGGGAAGTGATAGTGGCAAAATGGCCAGGAATTACTTTCATAGTGATTAATGGGTTTTTGGGTAAAGAAACAATAAAAGTCCGATCTTTCATAGATACCTCCTGAGAAAGCTCCTTAAAAGTAGGTGCTATTTAATAGTTTGATTATTTATATACTGACATCAAGGATAACATACAAAAAATATTAAAACAACATTTTGACAGCTTTTTCACTTATATTAGCGGGATTTTACAGTTAAAAAACAAAACAAATTCAAATACGTTTGAAATTTAATGGAATAAGATTAGAAAGGTTAAATTGGTGGAATTTACATGATTCAGTGGGGGATATTAGCAACTGGAACAATCGCACATAAATTTGCAAAAACACTTTTAAGCATGGACAAGGAAGCGGCGCTTGTAGCTTGTGCATCAAGAAAATTAGAAAAGGCAGAAGAATTTGCAAAGCAGTATCAGATTCCGAGGTATTATGGTTCTTATGAGGAACTTGCTGGGGCACCAGAGGTCGATGTGATTTACATAGCAACTCCTAACAGCATGCATTATGAAAATATAAAGATGTGTATTGAAGCAGGAAAACACGTATTATGTGAAAAGCCAATGACACTAAATGCGAAGGAGGCCAAGGAACTATTTGAGCTTGCAAAGCAGAAGAATATTTTTTTAATGGAGGGCTTTTGGATTCAGCTGCTTCCACTTTATGATACCGTTAAGAAAATATTACAGGCGGGTGAAATTGGAGAAATCCAGCATCTATCAGCAGCTTATGGTTTCATTGCTCAAGGTGCAAGAAAGGCAAGAAAGTTTGAGTATGAGCTTGGCGGAGGTGCCCTGCTTGATATTGGCGTTTATGTGATTGGCTTTACGTCTATGATACTGGGCTATTATCCAGAAAAGATGAAGTCTTTTGTAAAAATAAACGAGGTCGGAACAGACGAATTTGAAAATGTTATTTTACAATATTCACAGGGAAAAACAGCATCGCTAGCAATATCTATAGGCATCAATATGCCAAAGGAAGCTGTTATTTACGGAACAAACGGAAGAATGAGATTTGATGATTTTCAAAATGCACAAAAAGTAACCATAGAATTTAATGATGGAATGAGCAGGGTGATTGAAAGCCCTTTTGAAATTAATGGTTTTGAGTACCAGATTCGAGAAGCGATAAGCTGTATTGAAAGTGGAAAGTATTGTAGTGACATTCAAACTCCTGAAAAGACAGTAGCAGTGCTAGAGGTTATGGACAGCCTGCGCTATGATTGGGGAATGAAGTGGGAAAGTGAAAAGGCACAAAAGAGAAGAATTTAGCATAGTTTTATTTAAGAAAATATTGCTATTACATTTTCTATATGCTAAAATATCACTTAAGCTACTATTTGCACTGCACGTAGACTACAGTACAAACTGAGCAGGCGATGAACCTTTGAGTTCGTGGGGCCGGGCCACGCATTGTGGCAGCAGATGAAAGATATATACATCTGTGGGACAGTAACATGTTCCACAGGTGTTTTTTTTTATACAATGGAGGAACATGGTTGCTGAGTAAGCAAAGTGCCATAGAGCTATCTTAATAACGCCAAGAGGCGAACAATGGAGGTAGTCATTATGACAGACTGTAAAATGAAATCCGATGGACTTACAACGGATGAGGTAAAAGAGCTTCAATTGAAGTATGGGAAAAATGAGCTTTCATCCCAAAAGAAAGAAAGTTTTGCCAAAAAGGTGTTGCATATTATTTGCGAGCCAATGTTCTTGCTACTACTTATTGCAGCAATTATTTATTTTATACTTGGTGAACCAAGAGATGGGTTAATCATGCTTATCTTTGTTATTGGTATCATTAGTATTGATGTGATTCAGGAATGGAAGACGGATAAGACCCTAAATGCCTTAAAGGATTTGTCCGCGCCACATATTCAGGTATTACGGGATGGGAAGGAAATGCAAATTGCTAGTGAAGACCTTGTTCCTGGCGATGTTATGATGATTTATGAAGGGGTAAAAATCCCGGCAGATGGTTTTGTGCTAAGATGTAATGACTTGTGTGTGGACGAATCCTCTTTAACTGGAGAAGCAGAGGGAGTATGGAAGCTTCCAACAGAAGACTTAGAAGAATCAAATGACTATTGGCGTAAAGACTACTGCTATGCGGGAACCTTGGTGACTCAAGGCTCGGGTGCAGTGTATGTTGAGAAAATTGGTATAAGCACTGAGTATGGAAAAATCGGACATAATGTAGCCGAGGCACCAGAAGAGGATACGCCCTTACAAAAGCAAACCAATAGTCTTGTAAAAATGTGTGCTGGTATTGCAGCAGTTTTATTTGTATTAGTCGGCGTTGTAACGTGGTTTAATATTCCAGACCATACGTTTAAAGATAGACTTATAGAAAGTATTCTTTCAGGAATTACCCTAGCTATGGCTATGATACCAGAAGAATTTCCTGTTATTTTAACGGTCTTTCTTTCCATGGGGGCGTGGAGACTAGCTAAAAAGCAGTCCTTAGTTCGTAAGTTGCCATCTGTTGAAACGCTTGGGGCAATATCTGTGCTATGTGTAGATAAAACAGGAACCATTACCATGAATCAAATGACAGTTCAGGAAGCTTGGGCAATCGATGGGGATGAACATAAGCTTTGTGAAACCATGGGGCTTGGCTGTGAGACAGATGTTTACGATCCTATGGAAAAAGCAATGCTGGCTTATTGTGATAAAATGGGAATTTCTCAGGAGCATTTATTTGCTGGCGAGCTTGTTAGTGAATATGCTTTTACCAATGAGCTAAAGATGATGGGCCATGTTTGGCGTAGAAACGGTAGCTTAGTTATTGCATCAAAGGGATCACCTGAGCAGATACTAACTATTTGTAAGCTTTCCGATAAAGAGCAGGAAATCATACAGCATAAGATTGCTGCATATGCCAGGGAAGGACTAAGAGTCATTGCGGTTGCTACAGCGGAGCCATGTGATGAATCAGAGGTTCCAGAAAATATTGCCGACTGTTCGCTTAACTTTTGTGGACTTATTGGTTTAGCAGATCCACCAAGAGAATCGGTAAAAGATGATATTTCTATTTGCAATAAAGCTGGTATTCGTGTGGTAATGATTACAGGTGATAATGGTTTGACCGCAGCTTCTATTGCTAGAAAAATTAATATGAAGAATTGCGATAATATTATTACGGGCGACATGCTTGAACATATGTCTGATGAGGAACTTCGAGAAAGGGTTAAGGATGTTAGTATTTTCTCTCGTGTAATACCAGAACATAAGATGCGTATTGTGAAAGCATTTAAGGAAAATGGTGAGATTGTTGCAATGACTGGTGATGGGGTAAATGATGCACCAGCCCTGAAATATGCTGATATAGGTATTGCTATGGGCAAACGTGGCAGTCAGGTATCTCGTGAGGCGGCGGACTTAGTACTTATGGATGACAACTTCTCAACTATTGTAGAGACAGTAAAGGATGGCCGACGAATTTATGACAATATCCGTAAAGCAGTAGGATATATATTTACCATTCATATTCCTATTGCACTTACCTCACTTTTGGCCCCCTTGCTCGGGATTGCTGCGGGAAATCTAATGTTATTGCCATTGCATATCGTATTAATGGAATTAATTATTGACCCAACTTGTTCCATTGTTTTGGAAAGACAACCGGCTGAAATCGATATAATGGCGCGTGGCCCACGAAATCCGAAAGAAAAGCTGCTAAATAAGAAACTGCTCCTTAAAAGTGTGATACAAGGTTTGGTGATATTTGCGGCTTCCTTTGGTACCTATTATTATCTAATGATGCAAAGTGTGAGTAATGCTTCGGTTGCTAGAACTATGGGACTGGCAATTATTATGGTTGGAAATCTCTTTTTGGTCCAGGTTAATAGCTCAGATACAGACTCGATTGTGGTATCACTTAAGAGCTTACGAAGGGATAAGGTTATGTGGGGTATAAATATTGGTACCTTAGTAGGATTAGCCTTAATTCTATATACCCCGCTTAATAGCTTTTTACAGTTGGCGGCGCTCTCCGCAGAGCAATTACTTACAGCGGTTGGCCTAGCAGCAGTGTCGGTGCTATGGTATGAGGCGGTAAAATGGGTAAAAAGAAGATTGGTATAGAAAGAAGGGCATCGCGTAGGCGATGTCCTTCTTATTTTTTTCGATATTTCCCTGGCGTAATTCCCATGTGTGCCTTAAACTGCCGTATAAAATGTTCGGTATGGTGGTAACCGCATAATTCCGCAATCTCATCTAAGGGTTTGCTGCTAGAGGTAAGTAGTTGACTGGCAAGCTGAACTCTACTTTGAATGACGTCCTTCGTGCAGGTGGTATTAAAGTAATGTGGATATACAAAATGCAGATACCCAGCACTGATGTTTAACTGCTTAGCCATTCTTTGCACACTCCAATCTTTGTCAGGAGAAGAGTAAATTTGCTCACGTAGGTCTGCTAAGGCGTAATAAAGGTCTGGATACTCGCTAGCATTACTTTCGGCTGAGATTTTGTCTAGCAGTGCAGAGGTAAGATTATGGATAATCAAACTTCGGTGAGAAGAGGCGCCATAATATTCAGTGCATATGATATGAAAAAGGTCATAATAATCTTTGGTATTATGTAGTGGAATGGGCTTGCCAAAAGGAAAATGCTCTCCAAATAGAGGCTGGCTGGAGCTAATATGTGCCCAATTATTTGTATAAGCAGCATTGTCTGCACAGTAACGGTGCTTTTGGCCAGGCTTAAAAACAACTGCAGTATGAGGGGGAGTTGTTTGCCAAGCGCCATCCACAAGAAACTTTGCCGATGATTTTATCAATAATAGTAGATAAACTGGATGACCGTTAGGGCGGTCAATATTAAAGGAGCTATCGTGAGTGGCATTTTCACCAATTCTTTTAATCTGTATCATAAGTAACCTCTGTTTCGCTATCTGAGAATACATCAATTTTAACATACTTTAGTTCATTGCAAAATACCAATAAGGCATATACTCTTATTGTAATATAGTTAGAATATATCAATTGAAAGGAATAAGAGGATATGATAAGAACATTTTCGGAACATAAAGTCAGACCGCAGCAAGAGCTTACAGGAAAGCTTTGGGAATTTTCTCCTTGCCAGGGAGAATTTACTGGTAAAAAATATCAAGTGGCAACACCGAGCTGTTGGGAAAGTTATTCGGAGTTTACGGGATATAGGGGAGAAGGAATCTATAAGACAAGCTTTGTGGCAGGGGGAAATATTAGACTAGAATTTAAGGGGGTAAGCCATACTGCTACCGTGTTTTTAGATGGAGAGGAAATTGTCACACACTATAATGCTTATACAAGCTTTAGCACTATCGTGCAGAATTTAGCACAAGGCGAGCATATATTAGTGGTCAGGGCGGATAATCGCTTTAGTGAAGCAAGTGCGCTACACATTCCCAATGATTACATGTCCTATGGAGGAGTAAGTAGACCTGTTGTGCTAGAACAGCTTTCAGATGTGTTCATACAGTGGATCCATGTGACGCCTAGTGGTGGGGATAAAGGTTGGAAAGCCAAGGTGGAAGTAAAGCTAGAAAATATAGAAGAAAAAAATACGACTGTGGAAGTAAAAGTAAAAATAGCAGATAAAGAAATTATCTGGCAAGACGTGAAAATAAGTGCCCAGGACAGTTTGCTGTTAGAAGGAGAGCTTAGATTTGAGAATGTTATCCCGTGGACCATGGAAGAGCCTAAACTATACTACGCAGAGGCACTTATTGAGAAAAATGGAAAGGTGGTTGATGATTTTATTGACCGCTTTGGTTTTAGGCAGATAAATACAGAAGGGAAGAAAATATTACTAAATGGCAAGCCTATTCGCATAAAAGGCTTTTGTCGTCATGAGGATCATCCTCAGTTTGGGTGTGCCTTACCTTATGCAGCCATGGCAGCAGACTTAGAGATTATAAAACATTTGGGGGCCAATTCGGTTCGCACATCACACTATCCCAATGACGAAATTTTTCTCGACCTATGTGATGAACAGGGAATTCTAGTGTGGGAGGAAAACCATGCCAGAGGACTATCACTAGAAAATATGCTAAATCCTAATTTTGAGCCACAGGCTGAGGAAGTCATTCGAGAAATGATTTCCCTACATTATAATCACCCTTCTATTTATATTTGGGGAATTTTAAATGAGTGTGCAAGTGAAACCCAGTACGGAAAAGAATGCTATGAAAAGCAGCTGACACTCATAAAACAGCTTGATACCTCAAGACCACACTCCTTTGCAAGCTGTAAGTTTAAGACCGATATCTGCTTTGGTTTACCAGATATTGTTTCCTACAATATCTATCCTAAATGGTATCATGACACACCTGTGACGGAGTATCTGGAGGATTTGTATCAGTGGGTACAAAAAGAAACGAAAGGGGCTGGAAAGCCATTTCTAATTACAGAGATAGGGGCAGGAGGTATCTATGGGTATCACAATCCTTATCAGTCCAAATGGACGGAGGAATATCAGGCAAAAACACTAAAGGAGCAAATTAAGACGGTTCTTGATTATGACGACTGCTGTGGCGTCTATATCTGGCAGTTTTGTGATATCCGTGTTAGCGAGGAATGGTTTGCAGTTAGGCCGCGTACTATGAATAATAAAGGAATTGTAGATGAGTATAGGCGTAGGAAGCTTTCCTACGAGGTAGTAAAAGAAATATTTGAATCATATGGCAACTATAAAAAATGGATGGACTAATGGAAGGTTTCGTTGTATTTAAAGCTGTTTTATGATAACATAAAAATAATTTTAAGTATTTATGGTGAATGTTATCTAGGTTGTATACAAGGGGGAAGAGCCTTCCAATGAAAAAACAAAGAAAAACCAAAAAAATTATTACATTTCTTTTGCTATTCCTGTTTTATGTAAATTTGTTTTCTGAAATTTTACCGGTTAATGCTGCCCAGAAGGGGGCTGAACATAAGACGGTAAAGGTGGGTTACCTTCTAGCGGCGGGCTATCAAGAGGGCAAGGAAGGAGAACCCAAAAGTGGTTTTGGATATGAATACTATCAACAGATTTCCTATTACAGTGGCTGGAAGTATGAGTACGTGTATGGGACCTTTGGCGAGCTTTTAGAGATGCTAAAGGCTGGTGAAATTGATATTATGGGAAATCTATCTTATACAGATGAGCGTGCGCGAGATATTTTGTATTCGATGGAAGAACAGGGACGAGAGGTATATTACATTTATGTGACTGTTGATCAGACAGCCATTGACCCTAACGATTATACAACACTAGATGGAAAAAAGATTTGCGTAAGTAAAGGAAGTTATCAGGAAGGATTATTGGTAGAGTGGTGCAAGCATAATGAAATAGATTGTGAGATTGTTGGGTATACCGACTCGGTAGAGCGTACACAAGCATTAAATAATGGCGAAGTGGATGCGGCACTGTCGGTAACAATTACGGATCGTAATGAAAATAATGCTAGCTGGTTGCCGATTATTAAATTAGGAGATGCCCCCTTTTATTTTGGCGTGAACAAAAATAGACCTGATCTTTTAGAAGACTTAAATACCGCACTTTCTAAAATTCAATCACAAAATCGATTTTACAATAATGAGGTATATCAAAAGTATATAACCGGTGCATCACAGATTACAGAGACACTGTCCAAAGAGGAGAAGGTGTGGATTGCGTCTCATGACGAGATTAGAGTTGGATATATAAATGACTTTGCACCATACTGCTTTAGGGATCCGGATACCCATGAAATAAATGGTATGGCGCCAGCGGTGCTTTCTTATATAGCAGAAAAATATGGAGTAAACTTTAAATATAAGGAATTCAATCTATATACAGAAATGATTGATGCCCTAAAAAATAAAGAAATTGATGTAATGCTACCAGTATTAGGAGATTATTGGGCGGCAGAGGAGCAAGGCTTTTGCTTGACTAGCTCAGTCACATCAAGCACTATGACGATGTTCTATACCAATGATAAGCTAACCACACAGGCGATGAAAGAAAAAATTGCAATTAGTGTAGAAAGTCCATTTCAGGAATATTACGCAAAGATATATTATCCAGATGCGGAGCTAGTAGAGTGTACATCCATTCAAGAATGTATGGCAGCAGTGCGAGAAGGCAGAGCAAATAGCACAATTGCAAATACGAATATTTATCAAATTTGGGCATATCAAAAGAACTTTAAGCAAGATATAAAAAGTATACCACTTCACGAGAGCATCGATGTTTGTTTTGCAGTTTGTGAAGATGATATCACCTTTTTAACATTTATGAGCCGAGGTGTTTCCATAACACCTGATTCCATTATTAATGATGCATTGGTGTCAGCATCCAATGTTGAGAGGGAGTATTCTTTTGTTGATGTTATGAAAAACAATGTTCTGGCGATTGTCATAATAGGAATCGCTGTTTTGTTAGTTATTGTACTTACCTTCTGGCATTACGCTATGGTTACAACAAGGAATAAAAGAGAACTGTTAGAGGCTAATAAAGCGGCGGAAAGAGCAAAAGAAGAGGCTGTAAGGGCCAACACTGCAAAATCCGAGTTTTTAAGTAGAATATCTCATGATATTAGAACGCCAGTTAATGGTATTATGGGAATGCTTGATATTTCTCAAAAAAGCATGAATAATCCAGAAAAATTAAAGGAGTGTCATGATAAAATCCGTACCTCCTCAGGCTATTTACTCTCGCTGATAAATGATGTGCTTGATATGAGTAAGCTAGAGGCCGGTGAGGTAGAGCTTGTAGAAGAGCCATTTGACATACGTGAGTTATATAAGAGCTGTGCAGATATTTTTCAGCCGCTAGCAGAGAAAAATGCGATTACTGTAAATGAGCTAATGGACGAAAACATAGCTCATCCATATATAATTGGTAGCCCATTGCATCTAAGACAGATTTTAGTAAATGTTATTACCAATGCGATTAAATATAATAAAGTGGGTGGCAGTGTAACTTCGACGATAAAAGAAGCTTCTTGTACAGAAGATGTTGTGACCTATCAATTTATTATTACAGATTCAGGGATAGGAATAAGCGAAGACTTTCAAATGCATATGTTTGAATCATTTACTCAAGAAAACGGTGGCGGTCGCACTACTTACCAAGGCTCGGGATTAGGCCTTGCCATTGTGAAGAAAATGGTTGAGCAGATGAAAGGAGAAATAGCGGTTAGTAGTAAGATAAATGAAGGTAGTACATTTATAATTACGATTCCATTGCAGATTGATAAGAGTCCTTCAATGCTAGAAACATCGGCGGTGGGGGATTATGCGTCGGTAGTGTCGGGGATGCGAGTTCTTCTTGTAGAGGATAATGCGCTCAATATGGAAATAGCAAAATATATGCTAGAGGAGGCTCAAATAGTTGTTACGGAGGCAATCGATGGGCAGCAAGCGGTTGATGCATTTATACAATCGGAAGTTGGTCAATTTGATATGATTCTAATGGATATCATGATGCCTGTAATGGATGGGCTTACGGCCACAAGAGTGATACGTGCACTAGATAGAGCAGATGCAAAAACCATACCAATTATTGCCTTAACGGCAAATGCTTATGCCGAAGATGCGAAAAAAGCAAAGGAAGCAGGAATGAATGAGCATATAGCAAAACCTATTAATGCACCCCAAATGCTAAAAGCGATGGCAGAGTTTCATACAATAATTAATTTGACGAAAGAATAAATAACATGAAAAAGTCTTGAATGTTCAAGGCTTTTTTTCTTGTTTACATTTACATCTTAGCATATAATTAGAAGGAAAAGTGTAAGTGCATATGGGAGAAAGCAATGCGAAAGATTTTGGTGACGGGTGGAACTGTATTTGTAAGTAAATATGTGGCAGAATATTTTGCGAAGTTAGGAGACCAGGTATATGTCCTAAATCGTAATACGAAAGCACAGCCCATAGGAACGACTCTGATTGAAGCGGATAGAATGCTACTTGGTGATAAGCTAAAAAATTATGAGTTTGACATAGTGATAGATGTGGCAGCCTATACAAAAGAGGACGTAAATTGCCTACTTGATGCTTTAGGAAACTTCAAGGAATATATACTTATTAGTTCCAGTGCCGTTTATCCAGAATATGAAAAACAACCGTTTGCAGAAAAGCAACCAATAGGTGAAAATAAATATTGGGGAGCTTACGGAACAAACAAAATTGAAGCAGAGAAGATCTTGCTTGAGAGGGTGCCAGAGGCATATATTCTTAGACCACCTTATTTATATGGGCCGATGAATAATGTGTATAGAGAAGCTTTTGTATTTGAATGTGCAGAAAAAAGTAGGAAATTTTATTTGCCCCAAAAAGGTAAAATGAAGCTACATTTTTTTCATATAAAAGATTTATGTAAGTCCATCCATAAAGTTCTCGAGCAAAAGCCGAAGGAACATATAATTAATGTGGGAAATTATGAAATGGTTTCTATTCGCCAGTGGGTGGAGTTGTGTTATCAGGTGGCGGGAAAGAAAGCAGAGTTTATAGAAGTAAACAAAGACATTGAACAAAGAAATTACTTTAGCTTTTATAATTATGAGTATCAGTTGGATGTAACAAGACAGCGCCAGCTTTTAGAGAAGACAATATCATTAGAAGAGGGACTTGCAGAGTGTTATGAATGGTATCAAAATCATAAAGAGAATGTGAGTC
>JAVBUZ010000082.1:0-9258 GCA_031554725.1 Lachnospiraceae bacterium
ATTACTATAATAATCAAAGAATTAAGCAGAAACTATCTTGGATGAGCCCTGTAGAATACAGACTTAGCCAGGTGGCATAAAAATAGCGAAGCAGTAAAAATACTACTTCGCTATAAAGTCTAACTTATTGGGGTCACATCAAATTATCCAATCTGTGGTCTCTTTTTGTTCTCGGAATGAAGTAACTGTCGTAGTGATGTGAGGATATCGCTACGATATACAACCGCATACATAACAGTAGCCATAACGAAAGCAGTTAATACATCAAAAGCAGAATGCTGCTTAATAAACATTGTTGATAAAATAATGGAAACAGCTAGCGCGAAAGAAGCAATACGGATTCCTTTTTTATTTTGAAAATGTTGGCTCTTTGCAATTGCCAAATGTGCACCAATGGAATTATATACATGAATGCTAGGCCAAAGGTTTGTTGCAGTGTCTATTTTATATAAATGCGATACCCAATGAGTAAAGAAATTATCTCTTGGCATGATGCGTGGCCTTAAATGGTGACCATTGGGCCATAGGGTTGACACAATTAGAAAAACGGTCATTCCTGTAAATAGAAAGATGCATGTTCTGTAATAGTCATCTTTGTCTTTAAAAAAGAAGAAGAGGACAACCGCCGCTACATAGGCAAACCATAAGAAATATGGAATAACAAAAAGCTCTACAAACGGTATGTAATCATCCATTGCAATATGAATAATGGTGTACTGTTTGGTAACAGTCTGTTCCAAATGGCTAAACCAGGCTAAATATACGACGCCATAGACAAGTAGCGGAATGGCATGTCGATATTCATAAAATGTTTTTTTAAACTTTTCCACAATAATACTCCCTTTATACAACTAGTTAAAATTGTAACACACTTAGTATAAACCAATTTTCCTATTTTTCAAGGGGTTTTTTAAAAAATTAAAGTATCTTAATAAAATATCAAAAAAGGAAAGGAATTACTTGTTGGTCACAGCTTAGGGTAATACTTTTACTTTGTTGAATAACCTCGCCATCGGTATGCACCCATAGAGGCGTAGATGTTTCAATCCTTACCTTCTTTGCACGGTAAGAATAAATTTCGGGGAAGTTTAAGTGCTTGCCCCAAAAAGCAGTAGGGAGAGCAAATAAAATAAAAAGCTTAGGTAAGTTACCAACTACGCACAAATCCAAATAGCCATCGTTACATACTGCATTAGGGCAAAACATAAAGCCCCCACCTTCATAGCGATGGTTCATGGAAGCAGCAAATAATATTTTCTTGATATGTATGGGTTCTTTATCATCCAAATATAAATCACAAGAAACAGGCTTGGCGGCCAAAATCTGCTTTAAGGCAATTCCAAGATAGGTAAATTTACCAAGACCTAAGCGATTTAGGGTTGTCTTTATCTTAGATTGCATGGATTCGTGACACACAGCAGCATCAAAACCGATGCCACAGCTTACCGCGAAGCGACGAACGCCATTAGCGGTAGTAAGCAATCCCACGTCCATCGGAACCGTGTTAGCACCATCTAAAATAGCATCCAAGGCTTTAAGCGGTTCTCTCGCAATCCCCATATCTCTTGCTAAGTCATTGCTAGAACCAGTGGGAATATAACTAATAATCACTTTTGAGAAATCATCAATTCCCTGAAGTGTTTCATTTACTGTGCCGTCTCCGCCTAAAATAATTAGGTGCATCGGCACCTTAGAACCAGATTTCATAAGCTTCTCAACAATAGTAATTACGTCGCCAGGTTTTCTTGAAAAATGTACTTCATATTTTATGTTGCGATGTGCCAATGCAGGCTTTATGGTTTCTGCCCAAAGACGCTGTCCTTTACCAGAACGGGATGCAGGATTTACAATAAAATGATACATAAAATTATCTCCAAATTAAGTAATATTTTCTACACATTATTGTAGCAGTAAAATTGAAGGAAGTATATGGTTTTTTCTATATTTGTATTAACAATAAAACAAGCAAAGAACATCCCCCTTGCATTCGTGGAAAAATATTGCTATAATCTATCACAAACGCTCATTTAGCGTGTTAGTGCATAAAATAGGAGGAAAGATAATGTATTCATTAGACGAAGTAAAAGCAGTGGATATAGAAATTGCTCAGGCAATTGTTGATGAACAAAACAGACAAAACAGTCATATCGAGTTGATTGCATCAGAAAACTGGGTAAGCAAAGCAGTTATGGCAACTATGGGAAGCCCACTCACCAATAAATATGCAGAAGGATATCCTGGAAAGAGATACTATGGCGGTTGTGAATGTGTAGACGTTGTAGAAAATCTAGCTATTGAAAGAGCAAAAGAATTGTTCGGTTGTGACTATGCAAATGTTCAGCCTCATTCAGGAGCTCAGGCGAATATGGCAGTACAGTTTGCGGTATGTGAACCTGGCGATACCATAATGGGTATGAACTTGGCACATGGTGGACACTTAACGCATGGTAGCCCAGTAAATATGTCTGGAAAATATTTTAACATTGTTCCTTACGGCGTTAATGATGAAGGCTTTATCGATTATGATAAATTACGTGAAATTGCTTTAGAATCAAAACCTAAAATGATTATTGCAGGTGCTTCTGCATATGCAAGATCAATTGACTTCAAAAAGTTCCGTGAAGTTGCAGATGAAGTAGGAGCTGTTCTTATGGTAGATATGGCACATATCGCAGGTCTTGTTGCAGCAGGATTACATGAAAGCCCAATGGCTTATGCAGATGTTGTTACAACAACAACCCATAAGACACTTAGAGGACCTCGTGGTGGTCTGATTCTTTGTAATCAGGAAGCAGCAGACAAATACAACTTTAACAAAGCTATTTTCCCTGGTATTCAGGGTGGTCCTTTAATGCATGTAATTGCTGCAAAAGCAGTATGTTTTAAAGAAGCTTTAACTGATGAGTTCAAGACATACCAGAAAGGTATTATAGATAACGCGCAGGCACTTTGCACAGGACTTATGAGCAGAGGAATTAAGATTGTATCTGGCGGTACAGATAATCACTTAATGTTAGTAGATTTAACTAACTTTGACTTGTCAGGAAAAGAAGTGGAAAAGTTATTAGATGCAGCTCATATTACCTGTAACAAAAACACCATTCCTAACGATCCTAAATCTCCATTTGTTACAAGTGGTGTTAGACTTGGAACACCTGCAATCACATCTCGTGGCATGAACACAGAAGATATGGATAAGATTGCAGAAGCAATTGCTATGGTTATCAAAGGTGGCGAAGAAAAAATTGCAGAAGCAAGAGCAATTGTGCAGACATTAACAGACAAATATCCTTTGGTATAGAATAAATAGATAGTATGAAAAGCACCTTGAAAAGGTGCTTTTTGCTTTGATAATTATATTAGTGGTGCGCTTTTGATGCACTTGGTATGATATAAAAGATTACAGAGTAGTATGTCTTAAAAAAATAAGGAGGGGAATGTAAATGAAAGTAAACAAAATATCAGGTAAAATCATTGCAAGTGTTTTGGCGGTAGTTCTAATGTTAGGTGTTCTACCAATAGGAGCGAATGCGGTAGAACCGAGTCAGTTTGCTAGTGAAATTACTTGCGCCACCCTAGTACCAGGAGATGGAGAGGTAAAGGTAACCATAACCAATGGTAAGCCGGGAAAGGTATATATGTATGAAATTGTATCAGCAGACCTGGTTGATCTTTATATAACAGGCTATACCACAAACGCTGTAAGTAGGCCAGTTGAGAACGTTGGTGAAGGTGAAAGTTGCCATATTGTCACTGGTTCGGCTATTATTCCTGCCACCAATGGAGAGGAAATACACATTCTAGTCTATGAATGTGACCCACTAGAGGTAATTAGGCAAGATCGCTATGGATACTGGCTATATGGACTGCAACACCTATCAACAACCCCACAGGCAGGTTTGAGTTTTCCAGTTGATTCAGAACCAGAAGGCAATACTTGGTCACCGACCACTCCAGAAGAAATAGAACGCGCTAGCTATTGGCGTCATGAAGATGTTGATTTCTGGTTTACAGGCAATAATGAAATAGCAGCAGAAGGTATGGCACAGGGACCTAAATGTATCGAAGTTATGAAAGCGGCAGCAGGGGATGCTAAGATTGCATTAACCTATAATATTTTTGCCAACGGAAGTAGTTATGCAGATAAAGTATATGAAACAAAGGAAATGGCAACAATTGGTATACGTATCCCAAAAGATTATCTGAAAGAGGGTAGAACGTTTTCAATGATTTGTGTATCTGAAAATGGAGTGCCTTATGTATTAGCAGACTTGGATGACAAGGATGATTGGATTACCTTTGAAACAAATCATTTCTTTGCTTTTGCCTTAATCTATACAGATGCAAAATAATAAATGTACAGATTATTATAGAACAAGAAAGAAAAGCCGATAGTTGGCTTTTCTTTCAGACTGTAGACAAAGTCCGAGGCGTTCGCCTCGGATTTTTCTCGTTTTGAATTGATTAAGTCAGTAATCAAAAGACTTTACAGCTCTTTTTTGGTATAATAGAAGTATCAAAATAAGGTGGTGCTTCTACATATGATGACACAAAATGCAGATAAAAAGAGAGAACAGATTCAAATGTTTTGCATGGATGACATGGTTCCACAGAATCATCTGTTACGAATTATAGACAAGGCAATTAATTGGAACTTTATTTATGACTTAGTGGAGGATAAATACAGCCAAGACAATGGTCGCCCTAGTATGGACCCTGTCATGCTTATAAAGCTTCCCTTTATTCAGTATCTGTATGGAATTAAAAGCATGCGCCAGACTTGTAAAGAAATCGAAGTGAATGTAGCTTATCGTTGGTTTTTAGGTCTGGAAATGATGGATAAGGTTCCTCATTTTTCTACGTTCGGTAAGAACTATACCCGAAGATTCAAAGACACAGATTTGTTTGAGCAGATTTTTTTCCACATCCTTTCCGAGTGTTATCGTTTTAAACTGGTAGACCCAACAGAAGTCTTTGTAGATGCCACACATGTAAAAGCCAGAGCAAACAATAAAAAGATGCAGAAACGAATTGCTCATGAAGAAGCTCTGTTCTATGAAGAACTATTAAAAAAAGAAATCAATGAAGATAGAATCGCTCATGATAAAAGCCATAGGAATAGAGACACTCATCGCAGATGCTGGTTACAAAACACCCGCCATAGCAAAACTGCTAATAGATAACGGAATCAAACCGCTCTTGCCGTATAAGCGCCCCATGACAAAAGAAGGGTTCTTTAAAAAGTATGAGTATGTTTATGATGAATACTATGATTGGTATATATGTCCGAATAATAAAGTGCTTTTTTATCGGACAACGAACAAGCATGGGTATCGGGAATATAAGAGTTGCGGTCAAACCTGTTCTTGCTGTCCATACCTTGAGAACTGTACAGAAAGTAGAGACCATGTGAAGGTGGTTACAAGGCATGTATGGGAGCCATATATGGAGATATGCGAAGACATCCGTCATAGTCTGGGAATGAAAGAACTGTATGGGAAAAGAAAAGAGACGATAGAAAGACTCTTCGGAACAGCCAAAGAAAATCATGGATTCCGATATACGCAGATGTATGGTAAAGCACGAATGGAAATGAAAGTCGGGCTTACCTTTGCATGCATGAACTTGAAGAAGTTAGCCAGAATACTGGAAACAAGGGAGCAATTAAAGAGCGAAAAATCTTCATTTTTTGCAAAAGTGTGGGATTTGCTAACTATACAGAGAAAAATGGGTCTAGGATTCGCATCCTAGACCCGCTTTGTCTACAGTCTGAAGGAACACTTCATATGGAGTGTTCCTTATTTTTTTATCCCTTTGACCTGCAATTCCAATACAATTCCGCAAAGATTCCTATTGTAAATGCTAAGTTATATTCACACTAGTGTAATAAAAATTTAGTTTATAATAGGAGGTATTTATCTATGACAGATTTAAAGATTTCTGTAAAAAGAAAGCTTGTATACAAAATGGGAAGCCCTATATATATTGACGTAAGGATAAAAAACCAATCGAGAAATGATTATTATTTATCATTATCAAATACCCCATTTGATACTATCCCAAATAACTGCTTTGAGGTAATAAAGGGTGGCAAAAGAATTTCATATGATGGCATAATGGCTAAAAGAGTTTCTGATGGTATTTCCGATTTAGTGTTGTTGACGGCGGGAGAAACAAGATCAGCTCGTGTATGCCTTTCGGATATGTATGCCATGTATGAGGTGGGAAAGTATACCGTGCAAATAAAGGCTGGTAATATTGGAAGACAAACGCGAAGTGTTATGGGCGAAGCAAGAGATATTAAGGAATTGGAGAATTTCCCAGAACTTAAGTTTTCATTTTATCTTATGGGAGCAAGAAAGCCGACAAGAACCAAGGGAGATAGGCATCGGGCGTGGGATATTTTTTATAGTGCGACGACGGAAGAGTTTCCGGAGCCAAGGATAGTGTTCCCAAAGGGAAATGATAAAGAAGAAGCAAAGTTTAGGAATATGGTACTTGATGCGCACTATGAGATGATTCATTATTTGAAGTCATGTGTAAAAGAATTTCAGGCGGTGCCAAGGGAGCAGGAGGAAGATAATTTTCACTATGAATTAGTCTTTGGGGCATATGATGTTGGAAGATACCATGGCGTAAAAGAGGTATATGAGCATATTCTTGAAAAGTTAAAGGCGGAAAAAGTAACATATGAAAGAAATCAAAATCCAGAATGTGAAAGGGATGGAACCTTTGCATATACTTATTTTAATTCAAGGACGGTATATCTTTGTAAGGAATTTGGCAAGGTGGGCATCTCAGGCGAAGACTCAAGAATAGGAACGCTTCTACATGAGTGGACTCATGCAATGGAAGATATTGATGATGTGGATAATTGTTATGGGCGCGACAAATGTATAAGATTGGCTACAAAAAGCCCTGAAAAAGCGGTAAATAATGCAGATAACTATGAGTTCCTTTTAGAAAGCCAATTTCTAAATTGGAAACGTGAGGAAAGCTGGCTTAGTACTCAGGATGCGGCGACGCTAGAATGTGGAGGTCCAACATCGGTTCTATATAATAATAAAATATATTTATTCTATTGTAATCAAAGTAAAGTATTAAAGGTTGCACAATATGATGGTGATACATTTTGTGTATCTAGCCCGATGGTTTACAAGAATGAAGCTGGCATAGAAGTAGAATTTACGTCTGATTTTCATCCAGAAGCAATTGCATATGGAAACACCATATACGTTTTTTATATTCCCAGTGGTAAAAGTGAATTGCACTATACCATGCTATTGCCTGATGAGCAGTGGATGGAAGGAATGGCTATAAGGGATGTAACCGGTAAAACTATTGAAGCAGCGTACCCAGCACAGCCCATTATTAAGAAAAGTAATAAAAAAGAAGTCGGAAAAATAGAACTATTTTATAAAAAAAATGGTGAGGAAAGGTTTTTTACTACGGCATTTAATCCTGCTAAGGAGGAATGGGAAGAAGAAAGCCAGGTACCAGGAGAAACATGCCTGGCAATAGAGGAACGCTTTAATCCAGCGGTATTTCTTTTGAAGGGAACCTTATACATGGTTTATTGTCATATGGATACCAAAGAGCTTAGATATGCCTACTATGATGCAGAGCATGAAAACTGGAAGATGGACAAGCTAATTTGCCAGGAATCAGATCTAGACCTAGCAGTTCCATATGAGGTTAGGGCTGTAGTCATGCCAGATGAGAAATCAGTATATCTTATGTTCAGATTTACAAGTGGAACATCGGGACAGATTCAAGTCAACTATTTATATGAGAGAAAGAAGTTGATGTGGGTGGACGGCGAGAGATTAGGAAGAAATACCTTTGCAGATTCAATTCCACAAAAAACAACACTTTGTTCAGTTGTCCCATATCAAAACTATCATTATATGTTCAGCTTAGATAAAAAAGGAAATGGAATATACATAAGTAAACAGATGAAAGGCTAGAAAGTTCCAGTTCAATTCCGAAAAAACTCTTATTTAACTCCAATTGATTTCCAAAGGGGTATGCTATAGTAAACTTGTAAATGGCCATTTACATAAAATATCATAAAAAATGGAGGAAACAAACAATGGCAACAAACTACACATTAACAGTAAAAAATGAATCTAAGAATTATGGGAACATCTGTGTTTTTCAGACTATGCCAGATCAACCCGACAACATGCTAAGCTTAGCATGGTTTAGTAAAGCAGCACATCCAGAAACGACAGTAGAGTTTGACTGGACAACTCAGTACAATTTTGTATGGTCTGATCAGGGTGAGTTAAAACCAGGTATTAGATTTAAAGCATCACAGGTGCTTGATACAGATCCTTCTGACATTACCAAGAATGCAATTGGTTTTACAAAAGAGCACGATGCATATCGTTTTATCGAAACTGAAAAAACTACAAAATCAGGAAACCTTGGAATTTATACCAATCAAACAATTCCTCATGGTGGCGCGTCCGTGGGTATTGGTATGTCTGGTAATGGAACCTTTGCAGTAACAGCTACACCAAACTACAATTTCACATTCAAACCACATCCAAAATATTGGGTAGCCTTTGGTACATATAAGGTTGGAGAAGTAATGGATATTGAATCTATGAGTAATATCGTGGAAATAAAATATGACCATGATATATATAACAAAGCGATTACTCTTAAAAATGACAATACATGGCAGATTGAGAGATAAAAGTTATGAAAAAGCGGTCCGGTTAAAAATTTTGGCCGGACCTTTTTTAAATACCGTAGATAAAAGGGGAAACAGCAAATGAATTATTTTTGGGGAAAAGATAAGGAAATTTATATTAGATGTTTTGGGAAACTGGCTATTTACGTAAATGGCGTGGAGAAGAGTGCACAGATGAAGAGTCAAAAGGCTCGGGAGCTTATTGCGTTTTTGCTTACTTATAAAGGGGAAGCAGTAAACAAGGTGACAGTGTGTGAAGCATTGTGGGAAGACAAACCCATTGATTGTGCAAGGGATAATCTGTGTAAACTACTTAAGAAGGTGGAAGGTATGTCAATTCCTTTTATGATTGAAAGCTCAAGGGGGATGGTGCAGCTTAAGTTGGACAATATAGAAAGCGATATTGTGACATTTGACCAGCTGCTAGTTGATAGAACGAATGTTGTCGATTGTGAGCGGGCAGTAGCGTTATATAGCGGCACTTTGTTTGAAGAAGAAAATTATAATTGGATTTATCTTAAAGAGGGGATTTATGACAATTGCTATATGGATGTATT